>JBIIRU010000091.1:0-8953 GCA_044341355.1 Cyanobium sp.
GCCTGGACCCCAGGCTCCTACTTGATACGCGACTACGTCCGTACTCTCGAAGATCTGCAGCTGATGCAGGGGGAGCGCCCCATCCCCTTGCGGCGCCATGGTCCAGCCCACTGGCGCGCCCTATTGCCCGATCTGGCACCGGTTTGCCTCAGCTATCGAGTCTTGGCCGTGGAATCGAGCGTGCGGACCAGCCAGCTGCAGTCGGATCACGGCTTTGTGGTGTTGGCCCAGGTGGCCTTGCAGATCGAGGGCCAACGCTGGAAACCCCATGCCCTGGAATTACGGCTGCCCCCCGATTGGCAGGCTTTCGTGCCCCTCCCCGAGGACGTTCAAGGAGGGTGGTTAGCCCGCGATTTCGACCAACTGGTGGATAGCCCGGTTGAGGTCGGTTCGCTGACGGCCCGCCCCTTCGCCGTCGCCGGGGTCCCCCATCGTTGGGTCACCTGGGGAAAACACCCCACAATTGATGACCCGCGCTGGTTGCTGGACGTGGCGGCGGTATGTCAGGCCTGCTGCCAACTGATGGGAACGGCCACCCCACCTACCCAGAGCTATCTGATGGTGCTGCACCTGCTTGAGCAGGGGTTTGGCGGCCTAGAGCACGACAACAGTTGCGTGCTGGTCTTTGGCCGCCGTGCCCTGGCTAAGCCCCAAGGCAAGCGCAAGCTTTTACAACTGGTGGCCCACGAATATCTGCACCAGTGGAATGGACGGCGTTTAAGACCTGCCCCCCTTTGGCCAATTGACTATGACAGGCCAGTAATCGTGCCCACCCTGTGGTTCGTTGAGGGGATCACTAGTTATTACGACCTGTTTTTGCCCCAGATCGCCGGTCTTTGCGACGAATCCGACCTGCTCACCGACCTGGGCGACGATCTTTGTCGTTATTTACGCACACCCGGCCGCTTTGTGCAGAGCCTGCGCGAAAGCAGCGAGGAAGCTTGGGTCAAGCTGTACCGCCAGGATGCCTATTCCAACAATAATCAGATCAGCTATTACATCAAGGGCACTGTGCTATCCCTGATTCTCGACCTGCACCTACGTCGCCATGGGTCTGCCCTCAGCTCCCTGCTGCGTCAATTGTGGGCCAGCCATGGTCGCTGGGGGCGGGGATACACAGAGGCGGATTTGCTAGCGGCCTTCACAGACCACGCCGCAGATCTGTCCACCCTTTTGCCCTTTTGGCTGGAAAGTTGTCAAGATCCCCCAATTGATAGCTATCTCGAAGATGTGGGCCTGAGCTTGAGTGCCGTAGCATGTTCTCATCCTTTCACCGGCTGGCAGATAGAAAGCCCTGGAATTACGGGATTGAAAATCAAGCAGGTGATGCGAGACGGACCCGCTGAGGTTGCTGGACTTCAGGTAGGCGATGAGCTCCTGGCGATCGAACGCTGCCGTGTCAGCGTGGAAGACGATCTCACCAGCCTCTTGGATCAGAGGGCCAGGGAAGGGGAATCCCTCGAGATTCTTTTTTGTCGAGATGGCCAAGTACAGCAAACCTGCCTTCGGCCCTCGGCTCCTGAGGTGGTTCGTTATCAGCTCAACGCCAATCCTGGGGCTTCGACCGCCGCGCTGCAGCGCCGGCGTCAATGGCTTGCCCTGGTGCCATGACCCACCGGACGGCTCCGCTGCTCATGGCCCTGGCCGGCGCCATTCTTTTCTGTGGTGGCATGGTGTTCTGGTTGGCCCGGGGACTGATGTCCTCCGCTAACTCCAGTGCTCAGAACCCTTCTTTAATGGAAATTCTCGATGACGTGCGGCGAGGCCATCCTGCTCCGCCAGGCTCCCCAAAGCCCGCACCCCAGCCGCCCGCCCACCCGCCCTGGCGCTCTCCCCTGACTGATGCCTGCTTCGCCCCCGACCCAGGCCTGAGCCAGCGGCTTCGAGATCAGTACGCCAAGCTGAACCGGCGGGTGCAACGCATCGGCATTCACCCTTCAAATTTTAGCGAGCGCCAAAAACAGGATGCCTTCGGCAATCGCATTGACCCGAAACCACGGGTGGTCGTACTGCATGAAACTGTTTACGGGTTGGGTTCGGCGATTAATACCTTCGTTACTCCCCATCCCGAGGATGATGACCAGGTGAGCTACCACATGCTGATTGGCGAGGATGGCCGCATTATTCAAGCCCTTGATCCCTCTAAGCGGGCCTTCGGAGCCGGCAATTCCGCTTTCGATGGCGAATGGGTTATCACTAACCCAAAGGCGGGAGGATCTATCAACAATTTCGCCCTGCATCTAAGCCTTGAAACCCCCCTTGATGGCGAAGATAATGCCTCGGGCCACAGTGGCTACTCCCAAGCCCAGTATGACGCCTTGGCCCTAGTGTTATCACACTGGATGATGAACTATAATATCCCGGCTGAGAACATCACAACCCACCGCCATGTAGATCTTGGTGGCGAAAGGGCCGATCCACGCAGTTTTAACTGGAATGAACTTAAAGAAAGACTGATTGCCCTAGGAGTACTTTGTTAACAACAGCATAATGCGTACGAAACTATATGAGAGCACTTATTGTCGAAGAGCGCTGGCCGTAAATAAGGGCATGTAGAGCCGGATCCTGCATGTAACGCAGAATCCGGCCGGGATAATCAAGCTTGCCATTATGTAGATAGGCCAGAGTTGCCAAGGCCTTGGCTTCTGCAGAGCAATTACTGGCCATCATCACCCGGCCCTGCGGCAGACCAAGGGCCCTACTTAGGCGGGCGAATTTACCAACCAAAAGTTCAACGTTGCGATCAGGGTCCAGCAGCTTCAGGCGCGCTTCCGTAATTTGTTCAGGACTGACTGAAGCGGGAAGCTGTCCCTGCTTGACCATTTCCTCAAACCCCAATTGGGCCGGCCCTTGGGTATTGAACAGGCCAGAGCGAACGGCGATTGGGTTGTCTTCGCCTGGTTTGGCATGCTGCAGCTCGTCGTAAAGCACCGCCGCCACCAGCATCGGATTGATGCCCTGTCTGCGGCTGTGGGTGATGATCAGGGGCCGCAGATCCTCCAGCCTTCCCAGGGTGTGGTTGCGCAGGGGTTGAAGTTGGTCCAGTCCCTCGGTGAATAACTGGGCCAGGGCAGGCTGGGGGCCATGGACGCCGAAACGACGGTTAAGTTCGCGGAGTTCTTCCTTGGAAAAGTCGATCGGGTCTGGTCTCATGCCCTCACTGCTGGGCAAACGGGCCGACAGGGGTCCAAGCTTCGTGATCGCAAGCTGGGGCTCCAGCTGCCTGGTTCGCCATGTTTGCAGGGGGTTTTTGAACAAAACCTCCCCGGCCAGAACAAGCAGCGCGAGACCCAGAAGGGCTTTCGGGCGTGTGCGGGATGGGCGGACATTGAGCTGAACATTCCTGGAGCCAACCCCGGATCGGCGGGCTATCCGTGGCGCCTTAAAACTGGATCCGCTCAACGACACTGGGGACACTGGGGCGGAATTGACAATCAGCACAAGCATTCTTAAGGCTTTTTAACACAAGCCCAAGGGCGGTTGACGCGGTCTTGTGTCTGTCCACCCACTCAGAGCGTTTCGGTCCCTTGCCGATCGACCCGTTGCCTGGATACGGTTCGACGGCTCGCCAAGCCGTCCTGAGGGGCCATGACATCGCTTCCGACGTTGGATGGCCATGACCCTGGGGGGCTCTGGCAACGTTTCTGTCAGTTGCTCTGGCATGACCGATCCCTGGGCTTTTGGCTGGATGCCAGCCGCATGGGTCTTGAGCAATCCCATTTCGAAAGCTTGGCAGGACCCATGGCAGAGGCATTCGCCGCCATGGAGCGCCTTGAGGGCGGCGCAATCGCCAATACCGATGAGGGCCGCCAAGTCGGTCACTACTGGCTGCGGGATCCCCAGCTAGCCCCTGATGCCGCCGTGGGGGCCAGCATCGCCGTCGAGGTCGATCAACTGGAGGGCTTCGCGGCCCAGGTGCGCTCGGGAGCCATCTCTTCCCCTTGCGGCACCCCCTTCAGTGATGTGCTGTGGATCGGCATCGGGGGTTCCGGTCTGGGCCCCTTGTTGATTATCCGGGCCCTGCAGCAACCCCATAGGGGACTGCCCTTCCATCTTTTCGACAACGTCGACCCCCAGGGATTCGCCACCACCCTCGAATCCCTGGGCGAGCGCTTGAAGACCACGTTGGTGGTGGTCGTCAGCAAATCAGGCGGCACCCCGGAACCCCGCATCGGCATGGAGCAGGCCCGAGCGCGCCTGGAGGCCCTTGGTGGTAGCTGGGCAGCCCAGGCCGTTGCCATCACCACCGCAGGCAGCCAACTGGACCTACGGGCCCAGCAGGAAGGTTGGCTGGCCCGCTTCGACCTACCCGACTGGGTGGGGGGCCGCACCAGCATCACGGGCGCCGTCGGGCTGCTGCCGGCGGCCCTCATCGATGCCGATCTACGGGGCTTTCTGGCCGGCGCGGCGGCCATGGATCGCCTTACCCGCGTGCCTGAATTGCGCGCCAATCCGGCCGCCCTGCTGGCCGCCAGCTGGCATGCCGCCGGGGGGGGCAGGGGCCTGCGCGACATGGTGGTGCTGCCCTACCGGGACCGTCTGGAGCTGTTCAGTCGCTATCTGCAGCAGCTGGTGATGGAATCCATCGGCAAAAAACTAGATCGGGATGGGGCCATAGTTCACCAGGGTCTGGCTGTTTACGGCAACAAGGGATCCACAGATCAACACGCCTACGTCCAGCAACTGCGTGACGGTTTAGACAACTTTTTTGTGGTCTTCATCGAGGGCCTTGATGATCCAGAGGTCATAAAGCCCATAGACAATGAACAACCTGGTGATGTGCTGGAGGGCTTGTTGCAGGGAACCCGCGCGGCCCTCAGTGATGGCGGACGCCAAAATCTAACAATCACCCTCGAGCGTTTTGACGCCCGATCCCTGGGCGCTCTGATCGCGCTATTTGAACGGGCCGTTGGCATCTATGGCGAGCTGATCAACATCAATGCCTACCACCAACCCGGGGTGGAGGCAGGCAAGAAAGCCGCCGCCGAGGTTTTGGAACTCAAGTCGCAGCTGGAAAACCTGCTGGCCGACGGTCAGGAACGCAGCCTGGAGGAGATGGCAACTGCCCTTGGACTAGCCACCCCTGAACCGCTTTTCTGGATCCTGCGCCATCTCTGTCACAACCGCCGGGGTATAAAGGCCAGCGGCGATTGGGGAAACCCTTTGGATCTGCGCTTTGGAGCGCTCGTGTAACCGGCGGTGGGCCACCTAGACGAGTGGCCCACCGCCACCAGGGCGTACGGTTTATTCTGCTGGTAGGTTGACCTCCTTACAGTCAGCTAGGTGGAAACGGTCTGCTCAGAAGGCCCTACACCAGGATGTTTGGACAAAGGCTGGTGCCTTAGATCCATTGCCACAACAGAGTACCGAAGCTTAAGAGGCCAACTAGTAAATTTCATTTTGCTCGGTTGCTGCTGCTGCACAGCCTGGTTGGCAATCGAATTTCGTGCTATCGTAAATTTCAAATCATTGTGTCAACCAGGCAAGAAAGCATGGCCATCCAAAGTCTTTTGAAGCAGGCTATACCAACTTCGATCAAGGATCGAGTAAAAAATATAGTTTACCCCCAACTTAGTGTTCCTCCTGCAGCGAAAAAGCCTTCTTTTGAGTTTTGGATTGACGTTGTCAGTGGCTGCAACTTGCGCTGCGCAGCTTGTCCCGTAGGTATGCCCGAATATACCAATAGCATCGGCAAGCAATTAAGAGAGATGAGCCTTGACACTTTTGAGAGAATTTGCGTTAAAGCAAAAGAAGATACAAGCGGAGATTGTAGATTTGGGCTTTATAACTGGACTGAGCCCACTCTACATTCCCAATTACATGAATTAATCGCTTGTGCTAATCGTAATGAGATACCGGTTGGTATTTCCTCTAATTTGAATCACTTATATGATTGGAGTTTGCTTAAACCATTGGATTTATGCAATTTCACAATTACTGTATCTGGTTTTACCCAAAAAGTCTACGCTGTCAATCACAAAGGCGGTCGCATTGAGCCGGTGCTAACTAATCTAGTGTCAATTTCTCGACTACTTTCAGATTGGCCTTCCTATAATAACATACAAGTGCGTTATCTTGTGCATCGTGATAATCGTGATGAGATAGCAACCTTTAAACATTTTTGCGAAAAACTTGGCATGAAATTCGAGGTATATCATGCCTATTACATGCCGATCGACAAAATGTTTGAAGGTCTTGACCATGTTCCTGACGGATTAGAGTATATCGAGTATTCTCCTAAACGAGTTCGTGATGCGATAGGAACCTATCGAACCAGTCAATGTGCTCTGCGAGATTCACAGGTTGTTTTAGATGTAGATGGCAATTTTGGCGTCTGTTGTGTAGAATCTCCCTCAGCAAAACAAATAAATAACTTCTTAGAGGTTTCTTTTGCTGAAATGCAGAAATCTCGTTTCGCAAGTGACCTGTGTCGGCGTTGCATTAAAGATGGTATCAATGTTTTGGCTACCTATGCCCAATATGAACCAGCTCATGTCCAAGAATTAGTCAATAGTGCCCTACCGTTTAATTTGCAAGAATTAGTCTGATTTTAATTTAAACTGATTTAGGCATTGATGTTAGGTCGATTAACCCGGCCTAGCCCACGCACAACTGGCGTTAAACCATCAAGATGTAAAAAATTGATATGGTCATTGATGACTTCGATAATCTCAACTCCGCAATATTCAAGCATAGAACGGATTGATAGTTGGGATAATTTATTGATATGTTCATGGCAGGGGGGCAGATTGCCAGCGGCAATTGCTTCTAATCCTGGAAACTCAATTGGTACTTCTATATAAAGAAGTCCCCCATCTTTGCAGTGGGATAGCAAATCCCTACAGGTGTTAAGGGGATGGCCCACATGTTCAATCACATGTAGGCATTGAACAATATCGAAGCGATGCTTATTAGGGAGACTTTCAAGTCTTTGATTAGACTCCGACTGATTATCGCTACTCACTTCAATGATACTTGTGGAGATCCAGTCAGCTTTCGGCTGGATTCCTCCTTCGCCACCGCCGTAGTCAAGAAGGGTGATTGATTCAAGTGCGTTGGCTCTGCGGTAGTTTTCAAGGAACGGCATGAAATATTTTTCGTGCTGGGAGCGTCTCAAAGCCGCCTCTTCGCTAGAACCCATCGACTTACTTAACTCAGCAAACCTGGGTTGGAAACTGGATCTGGCTTGTATGTATTCTGTTTCTAGATAAAAGGAATAATAATCCCGGAGTTGATCATCTGTTATTTCATACCATGGTGCCAAAAAATGACAACTCTCACACAGACCATAGGGAATTGTGAGGGAAGCAGAGGTCAGTAAGTTGGTACTACGGAACTGGTCTATGCGTCTGTGAATTTTATTCCCCAGGTTTGGGGGTAATGAACTCACCTTTCGCCGCAGGCCCCAATCGATCCAAGGTATGGTTGCTGTCTGGGTCGCAGTTAGTTGAAGCCCGTGTTTGGCAAAAAATGGATCGACTTCAACCTCTTTATCAAGCCGTTTAAATTGATCCCTAGCCCCACAGCATCGGCAAGCTTTTTGCTTAAGTTGCATTAATCCCATAACTTCATTCCTTATTGTGTGATCAATTTAGGTAAATTCTCCAGAGAAAATTCATAGGTTTAATGGACCAGGATCGCTAGGATCGCTTTCAAAGCTATCGATGCCGATTAAGGCAGTTTCCAGCTCCATACGCTGTTCCATCTGACGCAAAAAATATCCTGTCATCATCGCCGAAGCCAGCAGACCAGCCAAATTTTCTCGGCTGGTCTGAATTTTTACTTCAAACTGTTCTCCCGGGAGCATGCCCAGCAGCCCTTGAACGTTGTGGCGAATGATGTCCTGGATGTCTCCGCTGGCGGAACGGGCGACCCTCTGAAGCACATCCGGAGATTGCTCTTGGAGGTACTGGATCAGGGAGTTGCCACTGATCGCCTCGTTGTCGCTGGTCAGGAACTCCGGATTGAACATGGGACTCCCGCTCGGCAGGCCTGTGGCCGGTGTGGCTTGCGCTGCACCATAACGCAGCTCTTCAGGCCATCCCAGGGGCTGGGACGGGGGACAACCGAATCGGTCCGAAGCGGGTCAAGGGCCAGTAGCGCCAGATGGCTGTGCCAATGACCTCCTCTTCGGGTAAGGGCCCCCAGAGATGGGAGTCGAGACTGGCATTGCGGTTATCGCCCAGAACCAGGAGGTTGTGGGGGGGCACGGTCAGGGGATCCAACTTGTAGTCCATGGGTTCGCTGCCCCAATCCATGGGCACCGGCTGGCCATTGCGATAAAGCAGCCCATCGCGCACCTCCACTTGATCTCCGGCACTGGCAACGACCCTTTTGATCAGAGCCGAACCGGGGTCATAGCCCGCCTCCACCAGGGCCGGCGGCGGATGAAAAACCACCACACTGCCTGGCTTGAGGTGACGATGCAGCTTGGGTCTGACCTTCTCCACCAGGATTCGATCCTGCAGTTGCAGGGTGGGCAACATGGACCCGGAAGGAATCCAGCGCGGCTCGATTACGGCCCAGCGCAACAGCAGCGCCACCAGCAGCCACAGGGCCAGGGAGAGCAGTTGGCGTCCCAGGCCCACCCCTGGTTCAATCGCCATGGGGGCTACCCCTGGCTGGGGGGCAACCTCGGGCTTGGGAACAGGCTCCATGGGTGGCTCCGGCAGGATGCCCCCATCCTGAACTCCTGAGGCTTTCCTGTGGCATCCCGCCCGGATCCCCTGGCGCCGCTCGCCGGCTTTGGGGCCCCTAAGGAGGGACCTGGGGGCAACCTGCGGGCGGCATTGGGGCTTTTGCTGGGGTTGCAACGCCTTGGCCTGCGCCAGGTCGTGCTGTGCCCTGGCAGCCGTTCCGCCCCCCTGGCCGCCGCCGCCGCCCTGCTCGAACCCACAGGATTGGCCTTGTACACCTGCATCGATGAGAGGTCGGCGGCCTTCTTCGCCCTGGG
>JBIIRU010000198.1:0-5325 GCA_044341355.1 Cyanobium sp.
GGGTTGCCAGCGGCGGTAATCACAAGTTCCGGTTCGGCCGTGGCCCATTTGTTACCGGCCTGCGTGGAGGCTGATTTGGCCACCATTCCCCTGTTGCTGCTGACAGCCGACCGCCCCGAGAGGCTCAAGGGCTGCGGAGCCAACCAAAGTGTCAATCAGCAGGATTTTCTGCGCTGCAGTTGCCGTTGGGTAGCTGAGCCGGAGCCGACGGGTATTGCAGGCCTGGATTGGTCTTGCATTGATGCCCTGGCCGTGGAGGCCTGGTGTTGGAGCCTGGGCCGCAAGCAGGGCAGTCCCCCTGGCCCGGTGCACCTCAATCTGGCTTTTGAAGACCCCCTCCATGCCGGTGGCCCCCTGCTGGACGCCTGGGCGCGCCAAATCCAGGGTGATGCGCCCCAGGAAATCCCCCAGAACTTGATTCCCCCTGCTATCCCCCCGACACCCCCCCCGCCCCCTATTGCCGCTTGCCAGCGCCTGGATCCGGACCGGCCCGGAGTGGTGTTGGCAGGGCCCTGGCGCGGCGGACCCTCGCGATGGAGCGCCCATCTGCAGGCCCTGATCCAGCTGCAGCGACGCACCGGCTGGCCCGTGCTTGCCGATGCCCTCTCGGGGCTGCGTGGCCAGCCGCAGTTGAAGACCGTGGCCGCCTACGACCTAGTGCTGGAGCGAGAGGACCCTGGCCTGGCCCCTGCCCAGGTGCTGCGCCTGGGAACCTTGCCGGCGAGTCGGCGCCTGGAGCGCTGGCTCACCGCCCTGGATGCACGGCAGGTGTTGGTCTCCGAAGCCGATCCCCGTCCTTTGGATCCCCTGGCTCGCTTGGCCGGCCAAAGTGAAGCCGGGTTGGTGGGTTGGCTGGCGGCCTCCGGGCTGGGTTGCGGGGTTTCCTTCGTTGGGGAGCCTCCCCAGGCCCCAGGCCCCGCCCCCGCGGCCCTGGCCCTGGCCGCCAAATGGAGCCAGGCCGAGGCGAAGGTACAGGCGCTGCTGGCCCAGGCCCTTGATGGGCTGGGTGATTCGGCAACTGGGGACCCGTCCCCCCTGCAAGAACCCGTGCTGGTGCGCCAGCTCAGTCGCCTGCTGCCGGCCCACCTGCCCTTGATGCTGGCCAACAGCTCGCCGGTGCGGGACTGGGAGTCGTTTGCTGATCCCACCGGCCCGCCACGGCCGATGCATGGGTTTCGGGGGGTTTCGGGCATTGATGGCACCCTCTCGGAGGCCTGCGGGCTGGCCGAGGCCCTCGGTTCGCTGGTGTTGCTGAGCGGTGACCTGGCGGCGCTCCACGACAGCAATGGCTGGCTTTGGCGCCCCCAGTTGCGCGGTCGCCTGACGGTGCTGTTGATTGACAACGGTGGCGGTGGCATCTTCGAACAGCTGCCCATTCGCACCGAGCCGGAGGGGGCGCTGGATTTTGAGCGGCTCTTCGCCATGCCCCAACCCCTGGATCCCTCCTCCCTGGCTGCGGTGCATGGGGTGCCCTGCCGCCGGGTTGCCAACCTGGATGATCTGGCTCCCCAGTTGAGCTGGGCCCTGGCCCAACCCCTGGCATTGCTGGTGCTGGGCACAGACCGCCGCCAAGATGCCGCCCTGCGACAACGGCTACGCACAATGGCGGCACTCTCAGGGCCCCCTGATGCGTGAAGATTCCCCCGCCTCCGCCCTTACCGCAGGCGGAGAGCCCGTTCAGTGGCAGTCTTTGGGCAATTACACGGACATTGGCCTGGAAAGGAGCGAAGAAGGCATCGCCCGGATCTGCATCAACCGCCCCGAAAAGCGCAATGCTTTTCGCCCCCGCACGGTGCAGGAACTGTGCGATGCCTTCACCCGAGTAAGGGATGACCCCACTATCGGCGTTGTGCTGTTTACGGGGGCCGGGCCGGCCGCCGATGGGGTCTGGTCGTTTTGCGCCGGGGGCGACCAAAGCGTGCGCGGCGAAGGGGGATACGTGGACGATGAGGGCTTGCCCCGCCTCAACGTGCTTGATTTGCAACGGTTGATCCGCAGCCTGCCCAAGGTGGTGATTGCACTTGTAGCCGGATACGCCATGGGCGGCGGTCAGGTGCTCCATCTGCTTTGTGACCTCAGCCTGGCCGCAGACAATGCTGTCTTCGGCCAGACTGGACCACGGGTGGGAAGTTTTGACGGCGGTTTTGGAGCGGGTTACCTGGCCAGGGTGGTGGGCCAGCGCAAGGCCCGTGAAATCTGGTTTCTCTGCCGTCGCTACGGGGCCCAGGAGGCCCTGGCCATGGGGTTGGTAAACCAGGTGGTTCCCCTAAATTGCCTGCAGGCCGAAGGGGTGGCCTGGGCCCGGGAGGTGCTGCGCCACAGCCCGACGGCGATTCGCTGCCTAAAGGCGGCCTTCAATGCCGAGACGGACGGGCTTGCTGGCATACAGGAGCTGGCGGGGCAAGCCACCCATCTCTTCTACCGAACCGCCGAAGGCCAGGAGGGTCGCAATGCGTTCCTGGAGAAGCGCGATCCGGACTTCTCGGATACCCCCTGGCTGCCATGAGGACAGGGGAGGGTGTAGGGCAAGCCAGCCGGGTGAGTGTCTCGTTAAAGTGGATTTAATGCGTCATTGTCTTGTTAATTCGGGAACCGTGATCCTTCGTTTGCTCTGTTCCCCAGGCCAGCCTGTCGCCACTACCGCACCGGCATGTTTGCTGGCACTCCTGGCCTTCCTGCCCCCAGGGACTGCCTTCGGTCAGCCGTCAGCACTGGCCGGTTCCAGCGCCCCAGGCACACCCGCCACTGCCACAACATCAGCAGCAAAGTCGCCGCCGGCGGCGCCGCCGCCATTGGTCTCCCCTGGCGCAGCCGCCCTGCTCGGGGGGCCGGAACCGCTCCAGATCAGCGGTCCCCAGGACGCGGTACCCGCTGTCTTGGCTGTGCCTCTAGCGGCCCCCTTGGCTGGGCCAGTTGTGCCCGCCACTGCACCGAATCCACAAGACCCGGCGCCACTTGCCCCGGCGCCACCTGCTCCTAGTAAACAGGCCCCTGGGGTGTCGCCCCTGGCACCTGCCAGCGTCGAGGCCCCTCCACCCACAACCTTGGTGTTGGATCGTAGCCGTCGTTTACTCACCGTTTTTGAAAATGGCCGTCCGTTGCGCCGTTTTCCCGTGGCGGTGGGCATGCCTGGCTGGGAGACCCCTGTTGGCAGCTTTCGGGTGTTGGAAAAGACGATCAACCCGGTTTGGGAGCATCCCCAGAAAGGCACCCATACTCCCTCCGGTCCAGCCAATCCCCTCGGCAGCCGCTGGATTGGTTTTCATCAAGATTGCCAAGGCCGTCGCGGCTGGGATGGCGAGCAAATGCTTGATATCAAAGGCTGTGTTGTGACTGGTTTCCACGGCACCCCCTACAGCTGGACCGTTGGTCGGGCGCTATCCCATGGCTGTGTGCGCCTCCATGACGAAGACGTGCGCGAGGTTTTTGAGCTGGTGTCTCTCGGAACACCGGTGACCGTTCTGCCCTGAGACAGGGCGCCCGTAAAGTGACGTTCTTGTCAGGTTCAGACGATGCGCATTCTTTTTGCTGCTGCTGAATGCGCTCCCATGGTCAAGGCAGGGGGAATGGGTGATGTAGTGGGTTCCCTGCCCCCGGCCTTAGCGGCCCTTGGCCATGACGTTCGCATCATGATGCCGGGCTACGGCAAGTTATGGGGACTCCTGCCCATTGCCAGCGAGCCAATTTGGCGTGGTCACACCATGGGCACCGATTTCGCCATCTATGAGTGCCGCCACCCAACCCATGGGTTGCCCATCTATCTGGTGGGCCATCCGGCATTTGACCCCGCCAGGATCTATGGCGGCGAAGATGAGGATTGGCGTTTCACTTTCTTCGCCAGTGCCACGGCCGAATTCGCCTGGAATGGAGGCTGGAATCCCCAGGTGCTGCATTGCCATGACTGGCACACGGGAATGATCCCGGTTTGGATGCATCAGGATCCGAATATCAGCACTGTTTTCACGATTCACAACCTCCGGTATCAGGGCCCTTGGCGTTGGAAACTCGACCGCATGACCTGGTGTCCCTGGTACATGCAGGGTGATCACACCATGGCCGCGGCACTTTTATATGCCGACCGTGTCAATGCCGTTTCACCAACCTATGCCCGTGAAATCTGTACAGAGGAATATGGGGAAGGTCTGGCCGGGCTGCTGAATTTTATTTCCGGTAAATTGCGGGGGATCCTTAATGGTATTGACACCGAAGAATGGAATCCCGCTACCGATGAATGTTTACCTGCCACCTTCAGCGTTGACGACTTGAGCGGCAGGGTCCTCAATAAGCAGACCCTGCAGCAGCGCATGGGTCTCACTGTGGATCCAGACACCTATTTGATGGCCATGGTCAGTCGGCTGGTGGATCAAAAGGGAGTGGATCTACTGCTGCAGGTGGCCGATCGGGTGTTGTCCTATACCGATAGTCAATTTGTGGTGCTAGGCACCGGTGATCGGGGCTTGGAGTCGGGCTTGTGGCAGATGGCTTCGCGCCATCCCGGGCGTTTTGCTGTTTTTCTCACCTATGACGATGCCTTGTCCCGCCTCATCTATGGGGGTAGTGATGCCTTTTTGATGCCGAGTCGTTTTGAGCCCTGTGGCATCAGTCAGATGCTGGCGATGCGCTATGGATCGGTGCCGGTGGTGCGTCGGGTAGGTGGTCTGGTGGACACGGTGCCGCCGAATGTGCCATCTGAAGGCAGCGGGACCGGGTATGGATTTGATCGCTACGAGCCAGTCGATTTCTATACCTCAATTGTGCGTTCCTGGGAAGCATTCCGCCATCGCTCTAGCTGGCAGGAATTGCAACGACGGGGCATGAGCCAGGACTTCAGTTGGGCGCGTTCAGCTCGCGATTACGACACTATGTACCGCGAAGTGCATGGCATGAAGGAACCTACTCCGGACGCCGAAGAGGTAGGTCGTTTTTCCCAGGGGCAGGCCGCCGATCCCAGCCTCCAGGAGGCCGACGCAGCAAGGGGTGGGCCAGGGGCTCAGGCGATGTCAATAGCCGCCGGCCTGGCTATTGCTCCCCGTGACCTGCTGCGTCCGGGCGGTAATCCCTGAGCTCCAGTCGCTCCAGAGCCATGGCGGCGCCAGAGCGCCTCAAGCAAGGGCGCGGTTCGTCACCTGATCTGCCGGTCCCTTGGCAAAACCCCTGGGGGCTGCTGTGGCGGGACCTGGGGGCGGTGCTGGCATCGCTGGGATTGGGCCTGAGGGAACTGTGGCGGCGCAATGGCGAAGGCAGCCTGTGGCGGCCTCCCTTTTGGCCCCAGGGCGGGGCGAGGCTGTTTTGGCCCTTCTTGGTCATGGCCCTGGTGCTGCTGCT
>JBIIRU010000035.1:0-14188 GCA_044341355.1 Cyanobium sp.
CCAGCACACGGCCGGAGGGGGCACCCCAACGCTGTTCGGCCTTGAGCAACAGCGGCTTGCCGGCCAGGCTCAGCTCAAGGGCTGCCAAAGCAAGTACGGACGGGGTGCAGTCAAGTTCCTGGCCAAGTCGCTGCAACACTTCGGAGAGCAGGGCGCGCTCCTCGGTCGTGGTGGTGGGTTGCTGCACGGTGCCGGCCAGCCGTTGATGCAGGCGGTCGAGACGGTGCTGATGAATGGCGGCATTGGAGGGAACGTCCATCGGCTCGATCGGTTGACCCACGGCTCGCTCCATGCCGCCCAGGAAACGCCGTTCCCGCGGCGTGAGAAACAGGATGGCGTCACCGCTGCGGCCGGCCCGGCCGGTGCGACCGATGCGGTGAACATAGGCCTCACCGTCAAAGGGCACGTCGTAATTGATGACGAGAGAAATGCGTTCCACATCCAGGCCCCGGGCTGCCACATCCGTGGCCACCAGCACATTCACCTGGCCATCGCGCAGCCGCTGGATGGTGCGTTCCCTGAGGGTCTGGGGCACATCACCGTTGAGCACCGCCACGTCGTAGCCGTGTTCTTCGAGGGCTTCGGCAACGGTGAGGCTGACAGTTTTGGTACGGGCAAAGATGATCACGCCCTCACTGCCTTCGGCCTCCAGCACCCGTTCGAGGGCCTCCAGCTTCTGGGGGGCCTGGACCAGGATGAAACGTTGACGGATGCGACGGCCATCGGCACCCTTGGTGCGAATCGTGACCTCAGCTGGATTCTGGAGGTATTTCTGAGAGAGGCGCCGGATCTCTGACGGCATGGTGGCCGAGAAGAGCACGACTTGACGGGGGCTGGGGAGCTGCTCGAGCACCCACTCGACATCGTCGATGAAACCCATGCGCAGCATTTCGTCGGCCTCATCGAGCACGAGGGCCCGCAGACCTGAGACATCCAAAGTGCCCTGACGGATGTGGTCCATGACCCGGCCAGGGGTGCCGACGACGATCTGGACGCCCCGCCGCAGTTGCTGGATCTGGTCACGGAAATCGGCGCCGCCGTAAACGGCCAGGACGCGCACCTGGCTGAGCTTGGCCGCATAGGAGTTGAAGGCCTCAGCCACCTGCATGGCCAATTCCCGGGTGGGGGTCAGCACCAGCACCTGGGGAGTGCGCTGTTGGGGGTCCAGGCGCTCCAGCAGGGGCAGGGCAAAGGCGGCCGTCTTGCCAGTGCCGGTTTGGGCCTGGCCTACCAGATCGCGGCCCAGCATCAGTTCGGGAATGGCAGCCCGCTGAATCGGCGAGGGATCCTGGAAGCCAATGGCCGCTAGACCGGCAAGCAGTTCTGGGCTAAGGCCAAAACCGATGAAACCGGAGGCATCGGCTGGGGCGGCTACCACTGCAGCCTCCAGGGCCGCCACAACCTCGGGCAAGGCAGCTGCTGCGGACATGTTATCCATGGTGACGGATACATGGGGCTCCGCACCAGGGGCTGGCTCGGTTGCGGCAGTCAAGGCGGTGGGGGATAGATCAACGCTGATAGGTACCACCCCCTCTGGCTGGACGCCGGCGGCGTCATCCAGCAGGGCGGGGGAGGGGGCTTCTACTTCAAGGCGCAGATCGGCGTCGGTCGCAAGGGAATCGCTGACGTGAAGAGCCACGTCAAGGTCGGCAGCGGGAAGGGCGCTGCCCGAAGAGGGATGGGTCAAGGAAGGGGGCCTGCGTGGGCCAGTGATCCTTCAACGCAGGCACGCAGCGACCCTGTGTGGGAGATTGATCTCCCGCGCTGCACCGCCTCAATCAAAGGCTTGAATTTAAAATTTATCACATCGCCTGACCCCAAGTTGTCTTAGGGGGTACCGGCGAGGTCAAGCCGGTTCGCAACGGCCGTAGTCATCCGCCAGGCGCTCGATATCGTCTTCCCTCAGGACGATGCCCCGCTGGACCTCCAAGATCTCCAGACCCTCCGGACCGGCGCTGGCCCGATGGACGCAGGCGACGGGCACCGCCAACAATTGGCCCAGCTGCACGGCGAGGCTTTCTTCGCCGAGTTGCACGACCCCCTGGCCGGCCAGCACCAACCATTGCTCACTGCGCTGCTGGTGCCGCTGCAAACTGAAGCGCTGGTTGGGCTTCAGGTTTAGTCGCTTGACCTGATAGCCCTCGCCAACGGCCAGCACTTCGTACCAGCCCCAGGGGCGCAGGCAACGGAGGCCTGGGGCTGGTTCCGAAACGGGCAGTTCAGCTAACGGCAGTTCAGGCGAATGGGGTTCGGGCAGGGACTGATCGGCTGAGTCTGGGGACCTCAAATCCAAAAAAACAAGGGGCAGATGTGATTCAAACGGGTGGGTTGCTGGCTGAATGGGACGGACTGGTCGCCCGGCTCGTCACCAGCAAAACCCGTCGCCGAGCCCTGGTCAACGCCGTGTAGAGCAAGCGCGGATCCCGCGGTTCGCCAGGGGGCACCAGCACGATCACCTCCTCCGCCTCACTGCCTTGGGCCTTGTGCACCGTCAGGGCCAGGGCCGGCTCCACGGCGCCCGCCAACTGGGCCGGATGGAGTCGTTGGCTGGGGTCGGGACCAAATGTCAACCAGCGTTGGAATTCTCGGTTGGATTCCAGGCTGGAATCATGGCCGACATTGGACGTATCACCCACCACCACCCCCAGATCGCCATTGGCCAGGCCCAGATCGTCCCGGTTGCGCAGGCAAATAACTGGGGTGCCGTAGGGCCAGCGGGCCGGATCCGCCGCGGCCTCCCCCAGCAGCAGCCGATGCAGCGTCTCCACCCCCCAGGGTCCCCGTCGCTGGGGGGTCAATAGCAACAGCTGATCGCGTTGGGCCAACAGCGCCTCCAACGCCGCCACCTGATTCCCGTTCGCCTGGTCCCCGGCCCCGGGGTCCCGTGGCACCCGGGCCAGCTCAGCCTCGTGGGCCAGTTCAGCCAACTTGAGGCGGTGCTGCTGCAGTCGTTGCCGCACCGGCTCGGGCAGGGACGCGCTCCAACCGGTCCAGGGGACTTCCAGCCATTGCAGGTTGTCGCCCTCCCCCAGGTGCTCCAGCTGGGGACGCAATTGCTCCAGCAAGGCCTCGGCGTCAGGGGCCGTGGGGGCACCCGGCCCATCCGTCCCACCCCACTGGCGCAGGGTCGCCGCCACAGAGGCGATGGCACCGGCATGGCGATAGGTGGTTTCCAGTCGCACGGCGGTTTCGCCCAGGGCCGCGCGGGGGGCGGGCAGCTGAAGGGCCGCCAGCACGGCACCGGGTGCCACCGGCGGCAATTGGGCCGAATCGCCCACCAATACCAGCCGGCAGCTGGCGGGCAGGGCCTCCAGCAGGGCCGCCATCAACTCCAGATCCACCATCGACACCTCATCGACGATCAGCAGATCGAGCCGCAGGGGATGGTGGCGGTTGCGCAGAAAACTGTCGCCCCGCTGCTCCAGCAAGCGATGCAACGTCGAACAAGGATGGCGACCGTAGGTGGCCTGGCCCAGTCGGGCGGCCGCCTTGCCCGTCGGGGCCGCCAGGTGAATGCGGGCCTGGGGGCAATGCTGTTGCACCGCGCTAATCATGGCGGCGACGGTGCTCGTCTTGCCCGTTCCCGGCCCCCCCTCCAGCAGTACCAATCCCTTGGCCAACACCGCCGCGACCGCCCTTCGCTGTTGGTCGTCGAGGGGGGCGGCAGGGGGCGCTGCGGCCAGGGTCGCCGCTGCTGACGCGGTCTCATCTGCCGCAACCGGCCAGGCCGGAGGGGGGGCCTGGGCCCTTTCAATCAGGGCATCGAGCACCTGCTGCAAGCGCTGTTGCCAGCGGCGCCAAGCCAGCCGCTGGCCTGCCAAAACAAGGGGGCTGTCGCTGGCCTGGACCAGGGCTGAGCGCTGCAGGCGGGCCAGGGAATCGGGCCCATCGGCGCCGGCCGTTCCCTGGCCCTGCTGCCATGCAAGGGGGAGGGGGCATGCCAGTTCCCCTGCCGCCAAGGCCAAGGTCATGGCCGCAATCGCCTCGCTGACCAGCGGATCCGCCGGTACCCCATAGAGCCTTGGCAGGGCTTCAACCAGGGACTCCTGCAGGGCGGTAAGCCAGGGCGGTTCCTTGGTTTGCGCGGCGTCATCGCCCTCGCCTGGAGTGCCTGGGCTGCGGTCTGGGCTGAAGTCTGGGCTGGTGTGGTCTGGGCTGGTTGGGTCTGGCTGGTTAGTCATGACCTGCGCTCCGGCGCTGCCAGGGCTCCATCAAGGGCCAGCAAACGACCGACGGGGGGGGACTCGACCACCATGCCGGGGATATCGGGGCTGCCCGCAACACCGGCGTCCCAATCCTGCGGCGACAAGGGCCCGGGGGCACCGCGCAGAAAGACATATACGTAGCCGCCCAGATCCCGCTCGGGCTGATAGTCGGGCTGGCGCCAGCCCAGGTAGCGATGCAGAGCCACCAGATAAAGATGGGCCTGAAGCGGATAGTGATTGGCGGCCATCAGGGTGGCCATCGCGCCGCTGCTGTAATCCCTGGGTCCACAGGCCACGGGCCGGCCCGCGCTGTCCCGGCGTCCCAACCAATTGCTCTTCCAGTCGAGCACCCACCAGCGACCGCGACCGGCCGGATCAGGGGCCTGGAAGAGCAGGTCGATGGAGCCGGTTAGAAAGCCGCGGCTGGCAATCGGTAACTGGGCCACCTGATTGGCGTAATCGGCACCAAAGGCCCCGCCGGGGTGATCGGCAAAGGCGGCGGCCAGGGCCTCGGCCCGCACCGAACCCAAGGTGAGATCGAAATTCATCTCATTGAGCCACTGACCCGCCGCCAGATCCGCCAACCGCAGGCCCCCGAGCGGCCCCCCAAACGGGGTGAGACGCACCTGCTCCAACCCCGCCAGCAGGGGCTCGATGGGTTGGGATGCCAGCCCCGCCCGGCGCAGTTCCGCCTGCACCTGCTCCCCCACCGATTGCAGCTGCCAAGGAATGCTGTAGTCCAGACCCTCCAGAATGCGGTGCAGGCAATCGCCGGCGGCGGCCCCCCGGGGAAAGTCGGCCAACGGGCCGTTGTCCGGCCACTGGCGGCCAGGGACAAGCCCCACAGCTGGGACCGTCGCGCCTGGGAGAATGTCTTCAAGTTCGGTACTGGGATCGAGGGTGTCGCGGCCCTCGTCGAGGGATTGGGGGGCCACCCCCGAGGCCATCACAGGACGGCCCGGCTCGAGCGCTGCGTGGGTCCAGGCGGTGTAGCTGGCGCGCCCCCAGCGGCGATCGAAAGGGCGCAGCGGCACGGGACCCAGGGCGAGGGGGGGCGCCCCCTTGGCCTGCGCAGCACGTACTTGATTTGGGGCAGGGGGCGGATCGATCAGGCGGGCGGGCAGGGCCCTTTGCTCCAGTTGCTGCTCCAGTCGCCGCCGCCACTCGAGGGCGGAAACCCCATCGAGGGGGTCGTGGTCGGGGGCAGCCAGGGGCTCTGCGGGGAACAACCAGGGCATCAAGGGACTGGCCCCCTGCTGGGCGACCGGTCCCCAGGCCAGCAGCAGCAGGTGTTCGGCCCGGGTCATGGCGACATAGGCCAAACGCTCAGCTTCGGCCTGCTCGGCGGCACGCTCCTGGCTGTGGGCGACATAGCCGATGCCCCAGCGCCGATCCAGGTGCAAATCGAGGTGAGGCTGAGTCGCGTTCGGGGGCAGCCAGCGGCAGCCCAGGGGAGCGCCGCCGCCGCGGCTGGCGCCGGGGGCCTGCCAGAGATAGGGGCAGATCACCACAGGGAACTGCAGGCCCTTGCTGCGGTGGATCGTGACGACAGCCACGGCGCCGTCGATGCGGTCGCTGTTGGCCTGATGGTCTTCCGGCAAGGGGCGATCTTCGCTGTGGCGCAACCGCCGCAGCCAATCGGCCAGGGCGGCGGGACCCAGGCCCTCGGCATGGCGCTGGCGTTCGACTAGCCCGGCCACTTGTTCCAGATCCGCCAATGAACGGCCCCCCCCATCCGACAGCCGGGCCAGGTTGTCACTGCCGAGCAGATCCGCCAGCACCCCCAACAGGCCACGGCGCTCCAGCCCGGCGGCCAGGGCCTGCAGTCGGCCCGCCAGGGCACTCCAACGGCCGGGTTCCGCCGCCTGAACGCTGCGGGCACTCCAATCGATCAGGGGCGAGGCCGCCAGCAGCCGCAGGCGATTGGGATCGGCCGGATCGGCGAGGGCATCCAGGAAGCGCTGCAACAGGGTCGCCCCTGCGGTGGCGAAGACATCCGCCTGGCTGACCAGGCGCGAGGCAATGCCCTGGCGCTGTAGGGCCTGCCGTAAGGCTTCCGCCTGGCGGTGCCGGCTCACCAACAGACAGATGTCCTCCGGGCCCAGGGGGCGTGATTGGCCTCCCTGGCACACCAGGGGGGGTCGGCGGGCCAGTAAATCGGCCGTTGCCGAGGCGATCAGGCCGGGCAAGCGCCCTTCCCATTCCGTGCGGCTGGGCGCCTTGGCCTCGGGCCGTTTGCCATCGGTCTCCTCTTTCTCCTCTTCCTCCTCCTCCAGCTTGGGCCCGAGCCAGAGCAACTCGATCGCCGGCCCGGGCGGCCCGGAGCGATCGGCGCGGGCCAGCACCGCAGGCACCTCCAGGCCCGAGCGCACCAGTCCGGGCGCCAGAAGACGGTTGAGCCCGTCGATCAACTCTGCCGTCGAGCGCCGATTCTCATCAAGCTGATACAGGGCTCCCGCCTCGCCCCGGGCCGCCAGATAGGTGGCCAGGTCACCGCCACGGAAGCGGTAGATCGCCTGCTTCGGATCCCCCACCATGACAAGTCGGTGGGCCCCAGCCCCAAAGGCCTGGCGCAGGATGCGCCACTGGATCGGATCGGTGTCTTGAAATTCGTCGATCAGGGCCGCGTCGTAGCGGGCCGCCACGGCAGCCAAAAGGGGAGTGCCCTGCCCAAGGGCGTCCACTCCCGGATCAAGGGCCTCCAATAAGCCGGCAAAACTGGTGGCCCCACTCCGCTGCCGCCGCTGGCGCAACTCCCGGCGACCCCAATGGCAGGCGTGGGCCAGCAACGCCTCCGCCGGACCATCCACCAGAGCAGCGACCGCCTCCATCAGGGGGCGCTGGGGCAGGCTGGGAGCCGACCCATGGCCCTCGGCCTTGCGGGCCTGACTGCTGAAGGCACCGGGATGGAAGATGTCGGTGAGGGGCTTCTGCTGCAGCACCGCCTCGTAATCGCCGGCGGCGATCTGCGCTTCGGCCTGGGCCAGCCAAGCCTCCACTTTGGCCTTGGGACCGCCATTGCGAAAACGCCGCGAATACGAACCGGTTTTGGCGCCGCTGGCGCTATGCCATTGCTCGGCGGCGGCCTCGAAATCCAGCTGCAGGGCCTCACTGCGCCGGTCCCACTCCTTTCGAAACAGGCTCCAGCTGCGTTGCCAGAGGGCGGGCCACTGGTCGGCGAAGGGCACCTCCAGGTCCAGGTCGGCGGGCAGGGGATCCAGCGCCAGGGCCGGATCGCCATCCAGGCGCAGCAGCAGGGAGGCGAGGGCTTCAGGGTTAACCCCGCAGGCCCCCAAACCAGCCAGGCTCGGGGCGCTCAAGGGCAGCACCTGCCGCTGCCAGTAATCATGCACCACCTCTTCGATCAGGCGGCTGGCATCGCCCTCAAGCCGTTGCTGGGGGGAACAGCCAGCCTCCAGGGACTGGCGCTCCAGGGTGCGGCGGCAGAATCCGTGAATGGTGGTGATGTCGGCCCCATCGAGCTCTTCGAGGGCCAACAGCAGCATGCCCCGCAGGCGATCCACGGGCTGGGCAGCCTGCCTGGACAGCCGCTCAAGCCACTCCTGCAGCACTGGATCGACGCTGACCGCATCCGGGGCCGGCCCGGCCAGGGAGGCCAAGGCTTCTTGCAGCCGCCGACCAATGCGATCGCTCAGCTCGGCGGCGGCCGCCTCCGTGTAGGTAACCACCAACAAGCGGCGCAGGCTCAGGCCCTCCTCCGTCACCAGGCGCAATACCAGGTGGGCCAGGGCAAAGGTCTTGCCGGTGCCGGCGCTCGCCTCCAGCAGGCGAATGCCGCAATCAAGTGGAAAGCTGTTGGCCTCAAAGGGTTGCAAGCGCGGGCTCATGACGTCACGATTGACTTCTTGTTTTGCTTCACCTCGGCTGCCAGAATCGGCCCGTAGAGCTCGGCGGCCAAGGGGCCAAAATCCCCATCGATCAAGCTGCTGGCGGGCAGATCGGCGCCAAAGCAGACCACCATCTCCTCCCTCAGCCGTTCCCCCCTGCGGCGGACATGGCCCTCCCAGACCTCCGCCGCCTGGGAGTCGCCATTGCCGGCCTTGGCCTGCTCATGGCTGATCCAGGCCCAACCCGAATCCGGCGGCACCGGCCAGCACACCTGCCTGCCGCGCCGGGCGAGATTTTCCAACCGCTCCAGCTCTAGCCGGGCGGCCTCAACGTCCAGGGGTTTAAGGATGAGGGCCGCTGCAAAGCGATCGGCGCTGTCTCGGGCGATCAACACCCCCTGGCGAGGCGAAGTAGCGCAGGCGGCGGCCAAGACGAGCTGCAGCCAAAGATCGACGAACTGGGCCGTACTGGCCTTGGCGGGGTGGCAAACCACCACACTGTCGCCCTGCCACTGGGGCGCCGCCTGCCAGTCCCCCCAGGTCAGCTGTTCGCAACTTGGAGGCCCCAAGGCCGCCCTGGCATCATGCAGGGTCTGCCAGCGACGTTGCAGGGTGCGGGCTTCCAGTTCACCGCCGCCCTGGGGAGGCAGCTGGCCAGTGCCACGACACCAGAGCAACCAATCGCCGCTCGCCCCAGGCCCAACCATGGGGCCATCCGCCACCAGCCCCTGACGCAGCAGTGCGACCCGTGCCCGCTCCGGCAGGGTCAGGGGTTCCAGGTCCTCAATCGGTCGGGCCCACTCCCCGGGCCGCAGTCCCAATTCGCGCAACCAGGTCTTCTGGGGGGCCATCAGCCACTGGCGCAGGGCTTCAAAACGCTCCTGGGGCCCTTGTTGAGGTGGTGGGGATTCTGGGTTGGAGAGGCGCTGGGCCGTCCGGTCCGGCTGCGGTGCGGGCTGGGGAGGGGTCTCGGGCATGGGCCCGGTCGCCCAGGGCTGGCTCGGGGGGGGGTGCTGATCCAGCAACTGGCGGGCGGCCAGGAGGCGACGATCGCAGCTGGCGGGGGGAAGATCGCCGCGGGGCAAAAAATTACGACGATCGAGGGGGCTGGCGGCGTGGACGATCTCAAGCCCTGCGGCCTGGGCGCCTAATTGCTCCTGGAGCCACTGCAGCCATTGGCGCACCGGGGCCGAGGGCGGCCGTTCCTCCCCCTTGCGTTCATCCCGGCAGCTCCAGGTGATCAACAGATGGTCCCGGGCCGACAGCAGGGCTTCCATCAGAACGTATCGATCCTGGTCGGCCGGATGGGGATCCCCCAGCAGGCGCTGCTGCTCCATCAGGTGAAACGCCGGCCGGTTGCGCTGGCGGGGGAACAGATCGGCGTCAAGGCCCATCAGCACGATGACTCGGTGGGGGATGGCGCGCATCGGCTCAAGGGCACTGATGGTGAGCGTGCCGCTGCGGTGGCCAAAGCGACCGCTGTCGATGGCCAACTGCTCGTCCAGCAGGGCCGCCACCACGGCCGCTTCCAGCACGAGGGGATTGGCCTTGCCAGCGGCCTCCTGCCAGGCGTTGATGGCAGCCTGCAGCAGCGGCAATTCCCACGCCGCTGCACCCCCATCGCCGAACAAATCCAGCAGCAGTTCCTGCAGCCGGGCCGCCCAGATGGCGCTGCTGCCGGGCTGCCGCAGCTGGCCCAACCAATGGCGCAGCCGGGTCAGGAGGTGCAACCAGCGACCGGTGCGTTCCAGGTCGGCGCCACTGGCGGCGGGGGCAACGCCACCGGGGGCCAGGCCGGGAGTTTCGGGCAACACCAGGGCGAGCAGGAGGCGGTCGATCACCCAGGCGAGGCTGTGGGTCGGGTCGCCGCCCCGCTCGTTGCCATCGAGGCCCCAGCGGAAGCCACTGCGCTGCAGTAACTGATTGAGCTCCGTCAGCTCCGGGGCCGTCAGGCCAAAATGGCATTGCAGAGGCTGGGCTTCCAGCAACCCCTCCAAGGCGGTGGCGGTGAGGCGATCGCCGGACACCCGCAGCAGGCCCAGGAGCGTGCGGGCGATACCCGCCTCACTCTGCTGGCTGCGATCGGTGAGGCGCCAGGGCAGATCCACCCCCGTCGCCTCCCGATCACCAAACACCGAGGCCAGCAACGGCGCGAAGCCATCCACATCCGGGGTCATCACCAAGATGTCGCGAGGCTCAAGGCTGGGGTCGGCCGCTAGCAACTGCAACAGCCGATCCCGCACGATCTGCACCTGGCGCAGCGGCCCCGGACAGCCATGAAATTCAAGGGAGGTGTCCTGAAGGGAACGCACCAGGGGGCAGGGGTTGGCGGCATCGGCCAACTGCTGTTGCAGCTGCAGCAGCAACGGCGCTGCCGCCGGCTCTGGTGTCGGCGCTGGTGTCGGCGCTGGATCGCCCTGGGCCCGGGCCGTAACCGGCAAAAAGAACAGATCCAGCTCCTGTTGTCTTGCCAATAGGGCCTCGCCGGTACCCTCCAGCAATTGCTGAAATTCAGCGCCGAGGCGGCCGAAGCGGGCCTCCAGGCCAGGGGCCTGCAGCAACCAATCGAGATCTAGGGGTTCCTTGAGGGCTAGGGCATCCGTTAACTGCTGGCGGCGGTCTACGCAGCGTTGCCAAAGGTCCTGGCAGGGGGTCAGCAAAAACAGATCCACCGGCAAGACGGCACTCAGCGCCTGGATCAATTGCACCTGAACCGGCGCCAGGCTGCTGAGACCAAACAACCGCAACCCCCCGGCGAAGGGTGCCAAGCGCGCACGCAGGGCCGTCGATGGCGGCTGACGCAACCGCTCCATCGCGGCCAGGGCCCTGAGGCCAAAGGGCTGACGCGCCAGCTTGCGGCGCAGGAGGCGATAGAGATGGGGCTGCCAGGACTGACTGGCGCCCAGGGGGCGAAGGCGGCCATCGACGTCCTGACCCTGGTCCCAGGCCTGCAACATCTCCGGGCGATAAAGGGCATAGTCGTCAAACGCATCGGCGATCGAACGGGCCAGTTGCCAGCTGGCCAGATCCAAACGTTGCCCCAGGTCCCGCTCCCCCAGCCAGCGGTTCAGGGGGGCGGCGACCGTATCACTGGCGAGGGCCGGCCATTGCTCAAGCACGGCCCAAACCAACTGGTCGGCGCGCCACGGGTCCTCGCCTGCGCCAGGAAGGGCCCCAGGCACCTCCTGGGGTGCCACCGCTTCCTCCAGCACCAGGTCGACCAATTGGCGCAGGGTGCTGGCGGGAAAAGGAAAACGCACATTGGCCACCACGCCGCCCAAGTGGGTGGCCAACTGCTCTCCCAACCAGCGGCTGGTGGGCCAGGTGTTCACCACCACCCGGACGGTTTGCAGGGGGGGCGGGGGCGTCAGGCGCAGCTGGGCCGCCAGCAACTGGGCCAGATGTTCAGCCCGATTGCCTCGGTTAATCGTTAGCAAGACAAAATTTTCAACAAGGCAAAATCGTCAACAAGGAAAAAATCGTCAAAAAGGCGAGGCGACTGACCTCATCGTGCCGTCAAACCAGGGGTAAGGGAATGGAGCTGGCTGGCAACGGTTTCCCCCGGAACGCTCAGGTTCAAACCGGTTTCGGGGCAATAGGCGGTCAGCTGGCCGCCGTAGCAGGCTGCCGTGTCAATCAAGACG
Organism: Cyanobium sp.; assembly: GCA_044341355.1. Classification (GTDB taxonomy): domain Bacteria; phylum Cyanobacteriota; class Cyanobacteriia; order PCC-6307; family Cyanobiaceae; genus Cyanobium. The sequence continues at coordinate 11,698 of JBIIRU010000035.1, forward strand.
ATGGACCCGAGGCGTCGGATGCCGGGACCGGGGGTGTGGCCCACAATCACATCGCCGAAGCGGTGGTCGTAGGCGTTCCAGAACGGCAGACGTATGGTCAGATCCGGTTGCCAGGTCTGGGGATCAAAGCCCGCGTGGGTGGCCACCCAGCCCTCGCCCCAGTAGGCCAAGGGCAGGGCCGCCAGCCGCGACTTCCAGAGCCGACAGAGGGAATCCCCCAATTGGCGGTAGGTCTCACAAGCCTCCAGGTTCTGTCGGGACAGGGGCGTGGGGCGATTCAGGGCCCTGACGAGGGCGTTTTCATGGTTACCCATCAACCAGACCGCCCGACCCCGCTCCACCAAGGACCAGACGGTCTCCATGGTGGCGGCGACAGCGGGACCCCGATTGATCACATCACCGCAGAAGATCAAACGATCGTCTTCGGGCAAAAGCGCCAGCAGGCATTGCAAAGCAGCTTGGCAGCCGTGGACATCCGCGATCACCCAATGACGCATCGTTGTGGGAAGCGAAGACAAATCGGAGAATATTTACCATTATTACCCCCCTGCGCCCATATGTCAGCCCCACAGGTGTCAGTAGCCACGAACGGTTGCAAGATTTTACCCAGGCCCTTAAGAAACCAGGTGGCACTGATAATGTCAAGCCTCAAATAACTTTAATTCTCAAAAAAGGGAGTCAAGATGGGGGCGGACGACAAGAATGGGTCAGGTTCAACGGATCCCCGCAGCCTGCCCACTACCCGTCGCATTGCCCTTTTGGTCAAAGCCCTCAACGGGGCCCGACGCACAAACGAAGCCCTGGCCCGCTGCCGCGATGGCGAGGAAATGCTGGATGTCTTGGTCGATGCTTCCTCGCGGCTGGGCCTGGGCCTGGACCGTGAGGATCTGCGCCAAACCCCACCGATCCGAGATTGGATTTGGTGGAAGAACAAAGAAGCTGTACTAACGATTGGCGACAATAAACCGCGTTACCAACAAGATGGCGGCCAAGGCAAAATCCAATCCCCTAGCGATGGGCCAGGGGAACGCAAGCGGTTTTTGGGACTTTTCTGAAGCTGTCGGTTTTTTGCAGCTCGCGGTCCTCAGACCGGCATCACCTGGCTTGCCAGGGGGTCGGGAATCGACGCCGAGGGAGCCTCAAATGAGCCTTGGCGCACGAATTCGAGGCGCAACTTCAAAAAAGTGATGAAGCGTTCATCGGTTGACACCACGGCGGCGGCGGGTCGGGGCACGGACTCGCTCTGGGCGGCCAGTTCGGGCGCCTCCAAAAACCGGGGACGACGCAACAACCAGAAATCGATGGCTTTCTGCTGTTCGCCGTAATGGCGCACCCGTTCACGCAGCACCTCCTCCAGGGGCTCCTCCACGGTGAGGAAAGCTTCACTGGCGGCAACGAAGTGGTAAAGCGTCATAGGGGGAGGCAGGAGTCAGGAGGACAGCGTCACGCCGTCAGCAGGACCGCCGCAGAGCGCATCCCGTCGGGGATTCTGAATCAGGAACCGCATTTCCCGTACCGCCTGGCTCAGGCCTACCGCCAGGGCCCGGGCCACGATCGTGTGACCGATGTTGAGTTCTTCCAGGCCAGGGAGGGCCGCCACCGGTTCGACGTTCTGATAAGTCAGCCCATGGCCGGCGTTGACCCGCAGGCCGAGCTGACGAGCCAGGACGGTGGCTTCCTCGAGGCGATCCAACTCAGCAGCCTGGTTTCCCCAGCGTGCCTCGGCGTAGCGACCGGTATGCAGCTCCACCCAACGGGCTCCACAGGCGCAGCAGGCATCCAGCTGCCCAGGATCGGGGTCGACAAACAGACTCACGCCAATGTCCTGGTCCTGCAGCCGTCCCACCAGGGCGCCAAGGCTGGCGATCTGGGAACCCACATCCAGGCCTCCTTCGGTCGTCACCTCTTCGCGCCGTTCGGGCACCAGAGTCACCATGTCGGGCCGGATCCGCAGGGCGATGGCCTCCATGGCTTCCGTGGCGGCCATCTCCAAGTTGAGGCGGGTGCGCACGGTGGCGCGCAGCAACTCCACATCCCGATCCTGAATGTGACGGCGGTCCTCCCGCAGGTGAACGGTGATGCCATCCGCCCCGCCCAACTCGGCCAACAGGGCATAGGTCACCGGATCCGGCTCAACGGTGCGTCGTGCCTGACGAACATTGGCGATGTGATCGATGTTGACCCCGAGACTGGCCATGGCATTGCGAAGGGGAGATCACCGTATCGGCCGCAGGTTCAACTGCCCGTCAAGGGGCCCGATCGGCTGGAAGGGGCCCCTACTTTCAAAAGGATTCTTGTGAAGGTCTAAGCAGGTGTTGGCGGCGGATGCGACCGGACAGGCAAACCGAAATCGGGAAGACGTCCTGTGCAATGGCGTCAGTCCCTGGTTAGCGCCCCTGGCCATGGCTGTGACCCAGGACCTGGCCCTGCCGGCATTCTTCAGTGCCATCAAAGTGATTGGCCGGGAAAATTTGCCCAGCAGCGGCCCCCT
>JBIIRU010000258.1:0-4098 GCA_044341355.1 Cyanobium sp.
TCAAGTCGCTGTAAATGCTCGACCAGCAGCCTGAACTTTGCCATCGGAAAGCGATGGGTGCTGGGCAGGGGAGCCGAATACAGGGGGTGATAAACGAGGGGCGGACGCAAGGGGGGCTCCCTGGGGGCAGCGGCGCTGGCGGCTGGATCCCAGCGCCTTGGTTTGATGTCAGGATCCTGGCGGACGCGCTGGGCTGCCTGGGGCCCGTTGCTCCGTCCTGGGCCTCCTGGTCGCCGCTGGGGTGGGGCTGGCAAGGGCGGTCGGTAGCCAGCGTTGGTATTGGGAATCCACCAGGGTCTTGGTCTGGGCCGGCCAGGTGGCGGAATAGCGATTCAGTTGATAGATCGCCAGATTCTGTTCAGTCACCAGGGTGCGGTAGGAATCCAAGGCCGATTGGAGCTTTGAGAGGGCTTGCACCACGGTTGTGCCGGCGTCGCCTCGGCCGATGTTGTATTCGTCCAGGGCGGCCTGCAGCGATTTGCGTGAGGCAGCGACATCACTGCGGGCGGCATCGACCAGGATCTTGGAGGCGAGAAAGGAGGCGTAGGCATCTTCCACCTGCCGGGTGATCGTTAGCCGGCTGAGTTGACCCTGTTCCATCGACTGCTCGGCCTTGGCCTTGATGGCGTTGGACTCGGCAGAGCGGATGCCACCATCAAATATTTTCCAATCAAACGTAAAACCAAAAAATGACTCGTAACCCGAATTACGGCTCAGTTGGCCCGAAACATTGCCTTTGAGATTACCAGTTGTTTGATTGCCTGAAATACGTTGTAGTTCACTCGCCAGGGACAACGAAGGCAGGGCCTTGTTGCGGATGGCCTGGGCCGCGCCCATCAGCGCTTTAACGTCCCAGGCATTGGCCTGCAATTCTTCGCGCTGCGCCAGGGCCAGCTCGATGGACTGGTCGCGGCTGAGGGGCCAGGGCGAGACCAGTTCGGGAGATGAGGAGGGCAGGGCTAGCTTTCCAGGTTCGAGATTGATCAGGCTGGCCAAGGAATTGGCAGCCTGGATGGACAACTTATGGGCCTTGATGCGGGCAATCAACAGGGAAACGGCCTGGGCCTCAAAACGGCTAACTTCGCCAGCAGGCCTCTGGGCCTTGCTGGCTTTGACGTAGATAGCAATCGCCTGATTAAAGAGTTCGATGTTGTCCTTTTCCCGCTCCAACGCCTCCTGCAAGGTGCAGAAGGCCGTTTGGATGGCCAAGATTAACTCACGGGAAGTAAATGTAAACTTATTCCGCAGGGAATTATTCTGCGCCGTTAAAACGTTAAGCCGCGCCCCCCTCGACGGATCCAGAAAGGCCCAGGACAGCGTGGCGTAGGGGGTGGAGGAAAAGCCACGCGCGAAAGTGAGGGTTTCCGAAGGCTCATTGCCATCAGTCTTGGTCTTCAAGCTACTGGTGTTAGTTGTATAACCCAGCACACCAGGATCAGATGTCTTGACACTCAGGCTGGGAATCCATTCACGGGTGACAGCTATTCTCGACCATTGGGATGCTTGAATTTCGTCTACGTTGCCAGCCAAAAGCGGACTAGTTGAGACCCCCATGGCAATCGCCTGATCCAATGTAATGCGTTTGGCCGCTTTTTGTAATCCATCCCGGTTTTCGCGATAGAGTTTGTACAGGCGATAGAGATTGGAATCTTCACTGATTGAGGACAGCAAATCCCGCATATCGGTGGGCAGTGGTGGTGCCTTTTGCCAGCCCTCAGCCTTGGCAACTCCAGGGGCGATGGCTGTCAGCAAGGCCACAAGACAGCTGAACCTGGCGACACGACTGCTGAAACGCACCATTCCCTTTAGAAAACCGAGCCAAATTACTGCACAGCCAGTTATGTGGTTTCTCAGGCGGCTGCCACCGAGGACCGCTGCCCGTGGTGCTCCAACCAGGTGGCAACGGCGCGGTCTGCCCAGGTGCCCTGGTGGCGATGGCGGCCGTCACCCTGGCCATGGAAGCCGTTGTGCCCTCCACCGGGGCTCAACAGCAACGAGGGGAAGCGGCCCAGCGCCTGGGATTCGGGGGGCAGCCCCGTTGTCTGGGCGGCCAAAACCTCCATGGCCTGGGGTGGCACCCAGGGATCATCGGCAGCCTGCAGCAGTAGCAGGGGGGGGAGTGGCGCCCTGGAGGCCTCCGCCCCAAACGCCAGCAGGGTCGGGAGCGGACTGGCCGCCGCGTAATAGGCGCCAACGGATGGATATCCCCAGCGCGGTGCGGTTATGGCGGCATCAAAGGCGCGAATCGAGCCGAGGCCCAGGGCCCGACGTAGCTCCCGCTGCTCGGTCGCGGCCAGCCCGCCGGGATCCTGGTTCACCTCGTTCACCAGTCGCCGCAGCAGCCAGCGCTGGTAGAGCGCGTTGCGGCGCTGTTCCATTTGGCCCAGACAGGCCTCCAAATCGAGGGGGCTGCTGACACAGGCCAGCCCTTGTAGGGGCGATCCGGGGGCCGGGTTCTGGCCAAGGGCCGTCAGCAGGGCGTTGAGCAACACCGTGCCCCCCAGGGACAACCCGACCGCGAACAGGGGCAAAGATCCCGCGTGGAGGCGAGCCCAGGCCAGGGCGGCCAGCACGTCTTGGTCACAGCGGGCGGCGTAGCTGCCGTGGGCCAACGGGCGGCCCTCCCCGGCCCCCCGCAGGTTGAGCCGTACCACCGTCAAACCGTGGTCCTGCAAGACCAGGGCCAGGCGGCGCAGGCTGGGACCGTTGCTGCAGCCGCCCAACCCATGCACCAGCACGACCCAGCCCCAGGGCTCTGGCACCCGATCCACCCGGGCCAGCAGTTGGTCCGTCCCAGCAAGGGCAATGGTGGCCCGCTGGCCCCGATCCGGGGGTAATTCAGGGGGGTGGATGCTGTCCCGCACGGTCTGCAGATCACCGCCCCACCAGGGAAAGCGGGGCCGGAACGGTCCCCAGGAGGGCAGGGAATCCCGAGGGACATCAGCTGGAGAATCCGGGCTCGCCATGGTCAGGGACTGGAATAGCGGCAGGGGGACAGCGGCAGGGGGACCAGTGGCGGTGACACCAGTGGCGGTGGGATCAGTGGCGGTGGGGCGCCAGAATCCGATCATGGCCCCCCCTTCCTTTGATCTCGGCCTGCGCCCGCGCACCAGCCCCCTGGGGGAAGCAGTCGCGGCCGCCCCGGCCATCGAACCGCGCCAGTGGCAGCGCCAGCTGATCGAGTTGTTGCGCCGCAGGCTGCGGCAGGGGCCTGATCTTGATAAAGATGTCTTGGATAGAGATGTCTTGGTGCATGCCGGGCCTGGGGCGGGCAAGACCATCGGTGCGCTGCTGGGGTTCCGCCGCCTCTGGCAGGAAGGTCACCTCGATCGCGTCCTGATCTGCTGCCACCGCAACACAATTGCCCAGCAATGGCTGGAAACGGGGCAGCGATTGGGTTTGATTCTCGAACCCTGGCATGGCGGCGCCCCCCAGGAATCCAGCCACGGCATGGTCCTGAGTTATCAGGCGGCCATACGGGCCCAGGGGGAACCAACGGCCCTGCTGAGCGGGGCCGGGCAAGGGGTGCGCTGGCTGGCCATCGCCGATGAAGTGCACCACCTCGGCCTTGATCCGGACGAACCGGAGTCCAGCGCCTGGGGGCCAGCCTTCAGCCGGCTCAGCGCACCGGCCGCCTTGCGCCTAGGACTGTCCGGCACCCCCTTTCGGGCCGACAACCTGGCCTTCTGTGCCGCCCGGCGCCAGCCGATTGCGGCCGAGGCGGGGGGAGGCGAGCACATCGTGCCGGACCTGAGCATCGAACCCCGCCAGTTGATTGAGGCCGGCGATGTGCGGCCGCTGGAATTTCGCTTTCAAGATGGCTGGGTGGAGCACGGCCGTCCCCAGGACGGCGACGAACGGGAACGGTCGCCCTTGTCGGCCGAAAGCCGCGAAAGCTGGCGGGCCCGCAATCTGCGGCGGGCCATCCGCCTCGGCGATGGCGGTGGCATTGCCCTGCGGGTGTTGCTACAGGCCCGCGCGCGCCTGGCCTGGGTGCGCCAGCGGGAACCGGGAGCCGGTGGCCTGGTGGTGGCCAGGGACATCGGGCACGCCCGCCAAATCAGCGCCCTGCTGATCGAGCAGGGGGATCGGGTGCAG
>JBIIRU010000036.1:0-14128 GCA_044341355.1 Cyanobium sp.
GCAGTTCCGGTAGCTGCTCCAGCAGCGCCCGCAAATCACCCTTCAGGCATTCCACCGCCACCACCTCATCCGGCAGCACCCCATCGCCCGCCAGTAAATCCAGCAATTCCGTATCCTCCCCATCCCCTACCTTCGTTTCCAGGCTCACCGGCTGCCGCGCCCGGCTCAACAGGTCCTTCACCTCCTCCTCCGGTAGTTCCACCGCCACCGCCAGCTCACCCACCGTCGGCGTACGACCCAGCTCCTGGCTCAGCTCCCTCTGCGCCTTCTTGAGCTTGTTCAGCGTCTCGGTGATGTGGATCGGCAGGCGAATCGAGCGGCTCTTCTCCGCAATCGCCCGGGTGATCCCCTGGCGGATCCACCAATAGGCATAGGTAGAAAACTTGTAGCCCCGGGTCGGATCAAACTTCTCCACCCCCCTTACCAGACCAATCGTTCCCTCCTGGATCAAATCCAGCAGTTCCATGTTCCGCTTGGTGTACTTCTTCGCCACGCTCACCACCAGGCGCAGGTTCGCCGCCACCATCCGCTCCTTGGCCCGACGGCCCGCCTGCAGACGACGACGCAGCAGCGCCGGGCTCAGGCCCGCCTCCGCCGCCAGCATCTCCGGCGAAGGGGGCTCACCACCGGCCCTGATGGCCAATTCATCCCGCAACTCCTCAAGACCCATAAGCTCCTGCACCTGACGGCCCAGCGTGATCTCCTGCTCATGGCTCAACAAAGGCACACGGCCGATGTCGCGCAAATAGGAGCGCAATAAATCTCCGGTGGGTGGCAGGGAGGCGGAATTGGTGGCCAGAAGAATCGAAGGCATGGAGCCTGGGTTTCGAAACACCTTTGTTTCGTAAAAATACCACCCTTTGGCGGAATCGTTCCGCCCTGGAAGGGAGGATTGCCGAGGGAGGGACAATGGACCCATGGGGGCTCAACGGCTGCAAAAGCTCATCGCTGCCGCCGGACTGGGCTCCAGGCGCCGGGCCGAGGCATGGTTGGGGGCCGGTTTGGTGCGGGTCAATGGCCGCATCGCGGCCTTGGGGGACCAGGCCGACCCTGCCACCGACAACATCAGCGTCGACGGCATTCCGCTGCCAAGGCCACCAAGGCCCCTCACCCTGCTCCTGAACAAGCCCATGGGGGTGATATGCACCTGCAACGATCCCTGGGGCCGGTCCACCGTGCTCGACCTTCTCCCCCCCGAGCTGGCCCGCGGCGCCGGACTCCATCCGGTGGGGCGCCTTGATGGCGACAGCCGCGGCGCCCTGCTGCTGAGCAACGATGGCGCCCTCACCCTGCGCCTCACCCATCCGCGTTACGGCCACCGCAAGACCTACCAGGTGCAGGTGCGTGGCCAGCCCAGCCCCGCCACCCTCGAACGCTGGCGCCGCGGTGTCCCCCTTGATGGACTCTCCAGCCAACCTGTGGACATAAAGCCGCTTGGCCAGGCCGCCGGCAGCACCCGACTGGAATTGACTATGGCTGAAGGGCGCAACCGTCAAATCCGCCGCACCGCTGCCCTGCTGGGCCATCCGGTACTGGATCTGCGGCGGGTGGCCATCGGGCCAGTGCGCCTGGGCTCCTTGGCGGAAGGCCACTGGCGCATCGTGCAAGAAGGTGAACTGCAAGGCGGAGAATGGCCGAGCTCGCTGCCCAACTCCTGAAACCGCCGTCCCTGCCCTCTTTGCTCGCTGGCCTGACCCGGCGTTGGTCCCTGGGGCGGCACACCCCTGACGGCGGCCCCACCGAGCCGCCCAAAGATCCCCTGCTGATCACGGGTCAGCAGCTGCGGGAAGCCCGCGAAGCCCAGGGCTTGGGGCTGCGGGAGCTCGCCCAGCAAACGCGCATCAGCACCGCTGTGCTCGAGGCCCTGGAACGGGGCTGGCGCGACCGGCTCCCGGAACCCGCCTACCTGCGCACGATGCTGCCCCTGCTTGAGGAGCGACTCCGGCTCAGCCCGGGCAGCCTGCGGGCTGCCCTGCCCGCCGCCGCCCGCAGCGCCGCGCAAGCCCGCCGCGAGAACCTGCGGCGACGGTTCACTCCCGGTTCGATCGAGGTCTTCACCAGCTGGCAGGGCACCTTGCTTTATGGCCTGTTGGGATTGCTCCTGCTCTACGGGCTCAACCTCAGCCAACGGCGGCTGGTCGAGCATGGTTTGCAAAGCACAGGTCCCATACCGCCGCTGGCAACCCCAACCAGCCCAGAAATCAACCAAGGGTTGCTGACAGGGGCCTACCAGGACGTGCTGCCGCTGCGCAGCGCTGCCAGCGGCCGAGCCCTGCGGCAGTGGCGCCAGGAGACCCAAGCTGCCGGCGTCGACCTCACCCTGGGTTGGCTCTCGGTTCGCCTCAACGGGCCTACCAGTCTGCAACTGAAGGACAGCGAGGGGCGACAAACCACTTTGGAAGGTGCGGAGGGCGAACTCACCCTGCCGGTCCTGCCGCCCTTTGAGCTGAAGCTCAATCCCGCCGTAGCGGCGCAGGCCGTGCGTTGGAATGGCCGGGTACTCACTCCAGAACCCACCGAAGCGGGCCGCTATCGCTATCCCCCAGCAACTTCACCCCAAGGTCCCCGTTCGGGAGTGACCAAGGACCCTAAGCCGCCCGGCGAATTGCCCGATCAGTTAGCTCCGCCTGTCCCGGAAGAACCAGCTCCAGCTCCTCCGCAGCGGCCGTAGCGTGCCGCCATGGCGCCGTAACCATGCAAATGACCCGCCAGGGCAGCGATCGGCTCCTGCAGGCGCCAGCTCCAGTTGCCACTGGCCGTGCCTGGAGTGTTGAAGCGCGCCGAATCGTCCAGCCCCATCAGGTCCTGCAGGGGAACCACCACCAACTCGGCACAGGAGGCCAGGGCCAGCTCCGCCAGTTGCCAACCGGGGGCAACGACCATATCTCCCAACAACTCGCCCACCTGGCGCCGCTGGTGCTCCTCCAGCCCCTGCCACCAGCCGTTGGTGGTGGCGTTGTCATGGGTTCCCGTGTACACAACCCAGCGATGCCCCTTGTAGTTGGCAGGCAGGTAGCCGTTATCAGAGTTGCCATCAAAGGCAAATTGCAGGATCTTCATCCCTGGCAATTCGAACCGATCGCGCAGGTCCTCCACCTCCTTGGTGATCACGCCCAGGTCCTCGGCGATCAAGGGCAGCCGGCCATCGCTCTGCAGCAGATGGCGGCGGCGGCATCGCCAGTGCAGCAAACGCAACAGCCAGGCTCCCGGCGAAGGCACCCAATGCCCGTTCTCGGCGGTGGGATCCCCCCCTGGCACGCTCCAGTAGGACTCCAGGGCGCGGAAGTGGTCGAGGCGCAGCAGGTCGAATAACTCCAACTGCCGCTGCAATCGATTCAGCCACCAGCGGAAGCCTTCGATAGCGTGGCGCCGCCAGCGGTAGACCGGGGTTCCCCAGAGCTGGCCGGTGGCCGAGAAATAATCCGGCGGAACGCCACTTTGGGCGCTCAGCGTGCCATCCGGCGCCAGCTCAAACAGGGCTCGACGGCACCAGACATCAACACTGTCGTGGGCCACATAGAAGGGCAGATCACCGACCAGGCGGATTCCCTGGCCCTTGGCCCAATGTTTGAGCCGCTGCCACTGGCGCTGCAGGTGCCATTGCAGCAGGGATTCCTGCAACAGAATCGGGGCCAGCTCTCGGCGCGCCTGGGCCAGGGCTCGCCACTGGCGCTTGGCCAGGGCCGGCGGCCACTGCCACCAGGGTTGGCCGCCATGGCGGCGGCGGAGGGCCATGAACAGACCGTGATCCTGCAGCCATGGGGCCTGGCTGCGGCACCAGCGGCGGAATTCCGCCTGCCGTTCGGGACTTTGGGCCGGCCAAGCCTGAGCCAAGGCGACACCGAGGGCTTCGGCCCGCCGCGAGGCCTGCATTGGTTCGAGCCGATCGCTGCTGGCACCAGGGGGTAAGTCCTGCAGTTGGCGCAGAGTCAAAAAGCCCTCTTCCACCAGATCATCGGCATCGAGCAGCCAGGAATTAAGCGCCGAACCACTGGGGGAGCTATACGGAGATCCGGTGCCGTCGGGTGGTGCCACGGGCAGGAGCTGCCAGACCCCCACTCCCTCGCGGCCCAGCAGTTCTACCCAGTCCCGAGCGGCGGCCCCCAGGGTGCCGCAACCGCCTGCCGCCGGCAGGGATGTGGGATGCAGCAAAACCCCACATTGGCGAGGGGTGACAAGGCCGCTCACGACTCAGGCAGCCGGTAGGCGGAAATGATGCGTTTGGCGAAGGCAGGTATGTGGCGATCAGCAATGGTGGGGTGGTTACGCCGCAGCCAAAGGGCATTGCGGGTGAAATGGGAATCAATCGAGAAGCGACCGTATTCGAGGCCCTTTGGGCCGAAGCGTTTAACAAAAAAGCCCACCAGCTCCGCCAATGGCATCGGCAGGCGCAGGGCCTTGTCGTAGGCCCCGATTCCCTGCTGCACCGCCTGCCGACGGTCACCGGCACTGAAAACGGGGGCGGTTTCTAACTCAGCTTCCACCAGATCGAGCAGCTGCTGACCGAGGGCATTGCGCACGGTGATCCATTGACTACCGAAACCAGCCCCCATGTAGCCGACCACCAGATCGGCTCCGGCGTTGGTGTAATCGAAGCAACTCAGGCAACTAGGGGCGAAAACATCCTTGAGTCGTGGTGTATCGAGCCCGAAAAATGGCACCGTTTCCGTACTGCCATCGCTGTGGCGGAAATGGATGCGGAAATCCTGCATGAATTCATAGTGAACCACCGTGGCCGCGGAACGGCTGGCACTCTCTAGAAAGGTCTGCAGACCCTCACGACTGACGTTGTCCACACAAGGTAGACCCAGCACGTAAAGCTGATCGAGGGGCAGGGTGGCCTGCACCGCCCTGAGGGCCTGAACTTGGCAACCCACGCCGATCGCCAACAGTTGCTTGATGCCGCTACCCGGCAATTGCTCCAGCACCTCCAGATTGGGGGAAAGGGTGGGCTTGTTTACCCGGGCCTCCAATACCTCTTGGGGCGTGCGGGCCAAGCGGGGCACGGGAGTGAAACGATCCTCGGGACTTTGACCAACACAAAGCACAGCGTCCACCAGGCCGGTTTCAAGGGCACGAACTCCGATCTGGGAGACGATGCCGGTCCATTGGGCACCATCGATTGGCTGACGCAAGCGGGCGGACAACATCCGTTGCTGCACCCCGAAATACAGCTCGTCCTCCCGGTCCAGATCGCGGCTGCGGCCGTGGGCCGCAATTTCCATGGCTTCAAAGCGCTGCTCCAAAAAGGCGCAGGCTTTGCGCACATAGGCCACCCAGCGGGTATCGCAGAGCCCGCAATCGCTGCATAGATCCTTGGCGGGGCGGGTACTGCCCTTGGCCATGGGTCGGGCCCGTTGATGGGGCGCCAGCCGCTCGGGGGGTGGGGTGGCCGAATCGAAAGCGGCAGGAGCGCTGGTCAAGGGCCATCAGAATTTAAGGGTATCAACCTATCGAGCGAGGGGCCTGGGCGGGGTTGGGGGACATTGGGCCGGTGGGAGAGACTGGAATATCGATATTTCTGCGCCGTCGCCCATGCCACCCCGCCGGGATCCCCGCCAGCCCGTCCGCTCGCGACCGGTTCGCCCGTCGGCCAAGGCGACCCGGCCAGCCCCGGAGCCTGGGCCCAGCTGGCTTGAGCGCCTGACCTCCCTGCCCAGGCCTTCGCCCCGCACCCTGTTGCTTGCCAGCCTCGCCCTGGCAGGGATGCTGGTCGGAGGCTCCCTGCTGGGCACGGTCTGGCCCCTGAAGGACCGTTCCGAAGGGCTAAAAGTGGATGTGACTCCTGCCAACCTGGCAGCCCTGCCGAAGCGATCGGTCACCGTGCTGGTGATCGGCATCGATGCGGAGCAAACGGGCAGTGGCGAATCCGCAGCGGCACCAAAGGGCCCCGCCAATGCCGATGCCCTGCTGCTGGTGCGAGTCAACCCCAAGGGTCCCCTCCAGGTGCTCAACATGCCGGTGGAACTGGCGGTGATGGTTCCTGGCGAGAAGGAACCCAGCCGCCTTGCCGACCTATATCGTCGCGGAGGAGTGGCCCTGACCGCCGATGGCGTGAGGGATGTGCTCGGCATGAATCCCTCCGAGCCCGACCGATTTGTGGTGCTGCCACGGGCGGCCTTACGGCAGATCGTCGACGGGGTTGGTGGTTTGGAAATGAGCCCCACCCGAACCATGAAGTATCAAGACAAGGCCCAGAACTACAAGATCGATCTGCAGACGGGTCTGCAACGTCTCAATGGCAAACAGGTGGAACAGATGCTGCGCTTCCGCGACAAGGATCTCGGTGAGTCGGGTCGGCGCAGCAACCACAAACTTGTGGAAACCAGTCTGCGCGAACAATGGGCCCTTGCTGATCAGCTCGCCAACCTGCCCGCTTTGATAAACAACTTAAAGCCCAAAGTCGAGACCAATCTGACTACCGAGGAAACCCTGAGCCTGTTGGCCTCTGGCCTCGATGTCAGCCAACCGATTCAATTCACCAGCCTGCCCCTCTTACCCGCCAACAAGGAATTCGGCGATTTGCGCCAGCTTGATGCCAAACCCTCTCAAAAACTCTGGCCGGCCCCTGGCTCCTAGGGGGCTATCCCCTCCTCCCAGTCCAAGGCGCAGACCTCAATTCACCCTAAGCCGATCAAGCTGGGCCCAACGCCAGCGCAGCCGCAGACCCAACTCTTCGTCTCCAACCTCATTCAACGCCCCCCCCGAGGGGTCCAGCTGCTCCGCAGGCTGCCCCGCCAGACAACCCAACCAGGGCAAACCATCTTGGCGGCGGGCGATTGGATTCCAGGGGCCGCCCCATTGAATCAAGCCGACGAGGGGCACCTGCCAGCGTTGCAGCAGGGCCGTCCCTGCCGCAGGTAAACCCGTGGCCAACTGGACGTGGTCCAACACCAAAAGGCTGGGCTGGCGCCAGGCTCCAAGCAACTCCGCCCAACTGCCACCGGAATCCAGGCCAAGACCTGGATCAAGGGGGAGGGCCGCCAGCCAGGGATCCGGACAGCGCGATAACTGGGCCATGGCCTGCTGGGGATGGACAAGATTGTCGATGGTCCTCACAGGGAGCCCAAGCAAATCGGCCAGTCGATCTGCGGCGGCAGGCAGGCAGGCCGCCGAGCCCCCCAGGCTCCCGGCTGGCCCCTGGGCCAAGACAAGCAATTGCAATGAAGGCAACGACATCAAGGCCGCCATGGGGTGGGGGGAGGCTGGTGCCAAGTACGCTTCTAACATCGAAACGCCGCGGCCTGCCCACTGCCTTGTGACGACATTCGCGACTGCTGAAAGGCTGGAGTCGGGCGGTTACCAGCCCCACGGGCCGACCGACAGCCGAAGATTGCGCCTCTTCAGTGGCACCTCCAATCCCGAACTGGCTCAAGAAATCGGTTACTACCTGGGTGTGGCAGATGGTCCTCGAGTGATCAAACGCTTCGCGGATGGAGAACTTTATATTCAAATTCAGGAATCGATCCGGGGCTGCGATGTCTTTCTTATCCAGCCCACTTGCGCCCCAGTCAATGATCACCTGATGGAGTTGGTGATTATGGTCGACGCCTGTCGCCGCGCCTCAGCCCGTCAAATCACTGCGGTGATTCCTTACTATGGTTATGCTCGGGCCGACCGCAAAACGGCTGGTCGCGAATCGATTACCGCCAAGCTTGTAGCCAATTTATTGGTGACTTCCGGCGTTGATCGGGTACTGGCCATGGATCTCCATTCCTCCCAGATTCAAGGCTATTTCGACATTCCCTGCGATCACATCTATGGTTCGCCTGTGTTGGTCGATTACCTCGGTACTCGGGATCTTGGCGAGGTGGTAGTCGTTTCTCCTGATGTCGGCGGCGTAGCCCGGGCCCGGGCCTTCGCCAAGCAGATGAACGACGCCCCTCTAGCGATCATCGACAAGCGCCGCTCGGGTCACAATGTTGCCGAAAGTCTTACTGTAATTGGTGATGTCCATGGCAAAACAGCTATTCTCATTGACGACATGATTGACACCGGCGGCACCATCTGCCAGGGAGCAAAACTATTGCGGCAGCGGGGAGCGGCCCGGGTCCTGGCCTGCGCCACCCATGCTGTCTTCTCGCCTCCGGCGGTGGAGCGCCTTTCTACCCCCGGGCTGTTTGAAGAGGTGGTCGTCACCAACAGCATTCCCATCACCCCCCAGCGGCGCTTCCCCCAGCTCCAGGTGCTCTCGGTGGCCAATATGCTGGGCGAAGCCATCTGGCGCATTCACCAAGAAAGCTCGGTGAGCTCCATGTTCCGCTGATTCCTGTGGCTGCCATGCATCGCCTCGGCCCTGCCGGAGCTCCAAACGCCAATCCGGCGCCGCCCCTTGCTCGTCGCGCATACCTCAAACGTCTGCTCCCAGTCAGCCTGACCCTGCTGGTCACTTCCCTTTTACCCATGGTCGCCATACCGGCGGCCGGCCTGGCCAAAGACGGTGTCAGTCCCTTGCCCCAGCCCCGGGGACGGCGAATAGGCGTATGGATGACCAACAGCCCCAGTCCCCTTTATTACGATCCCAAGCGGATTGATGCAGCGGTGGCCGAACTGGCTGCCACTGGTTTCAACACCATCTACCCAAACGTCTGGAGTCGCGGCGCCACGTTTCACCGCAGCCGTTATGCCCCTCTGGAACCCACCCTGGCGGCGGTTAACCCCAACCTGGATCCGATTTGTCGCATCACCAAGGCAGGCCAACGCCATGGCATGCAGGTGGTGCCCTGGTTCGAATATGGCCTGATGGAACCAGGAGATGCCGAGGTGGTGCGTCTCAATCCAGAATGGGTGCTGCGCCGTGCCGATGGCAGCGCCCTTTATGCCCTGCATGGCGCCGACCTGCGCACCTCCCCCCTCAAGGACCTGCGGGTCTGGCTCAACCCGGCCCATCCCGGGGTGAGGCAGCGCTTCATCGGCCTGATCATGGAGATCGTGCAGCGCTGTGGCGTGGATGGCATCCAGTTGGATGATCACTTCGCCTGGCCTGTGGATCTCGGCTACGACAATTACACCCGCATGCTGTATCGCCAGACCACGGGCCGCGAACCGCCAGCCAACCCCAAAGATCGCTATTGGATGCGCTGGCGCCGCTATCACCTCACCAGCCTGATGCGCGAGTTGCGTATTCGCCTGCAACAGACTTCCACGAGCAAACGCCTGCTGGTCAGCCTCTCGCCTGGGCCCTACCGATCGGCTTTCAATGAATGGCTCCAGGACTGGGAGTTATGGGCCATGGGTGGCCTGGTTGATGATTTGGTGGTGCAGAACTACGCATTCTCCGTGGAAGATTTTACTAACGATCTCAACCAAGCCGCCCTGATCAAGGCCCATAGCTGGGGGGTGCCCGTCGAAATCGGCGTCCTGGCGGGCCTCGGATCGCGCACTACGGACATGGGCACCATCGCCGAAAAAGTGCAATTGGCCGCCAGCAGGGGCCATGGCGTGATTTATTTCTTCTGGGAGGGCCTTTGGGGCAAGTACTCCGGATCGGAGGGGGCAGCATATCGCCAGAGCCAGTTCAACTCCCTGCATCGCGCTGCCTTCGGCACGACCAACAGCTGGCCGGCGGGGAATTGGCCCTCGACCCTGGGGCCGCGACGGCTGCCGCCATCGCCTCCACCGGCGGTGGGCCTAGGCCGGGCCCTGCCGCCCCCCCCGCCGCCTCCCCCATTACCGGAGTAGGTGGCCTTAGCAGGCAACCTGCCGGTTAGGTCAAATCGCGCTTGAGCACCGCGTAGAGATAATCAGGAGATTTGTAGCGACTGGGTAAACACAGATGCAATTTCTCCAGGCGATTCCAACAAACCGTGCGGATGATCTCATCACGGCTGCGGCACTCCTTGAGGAGCAAGCGCATGGCCTTGCAATAAAGAGAATACTTGGCTTCGAGTTCGCCGATGGTGGGCGATGGGGCTGAGGCGGCCGATCCGGATCCCTGCATGAAAAGGGGGCGCCCAGCTCAGATTTTGGGGCGCAGAACCAGCCTAGGGTCCGCCTGGGACCGCCCCGGTTGGCTGGGCGCGTCGATGGGCCAGCAGGCTGGCTTGGGCGTCGTCGAGCCTGCCGGCACTGTGCAGGATTCGGGTGATGCGCTCGATGTCCAGCACCCCATGCAGCCGATAGCCCCCCTGCTCCAACCGCTGGCGGGCGCGGCGATCGCTGGCGCCGCCATGGTCGATGAAAACCACCACATCCTGGACCTGGAGACCAGAACTCTCGAGCTTGGCGATCCCCTCCAGCACACTGCCGCCCGTAATCAACACATCGTCAACCACCACCACCAGATCACCCTCTTCAAAATCACCCTCAATCAGCCGGCGCGCACCATGGGCCTTGACCTCCTTGCGGGGGTAGATGAGCGGTTTGTGGAGCAAGAGGGAAAGGCCGGTAGCGGTGGGTAAGGAGCCGTAGGGAATACCGGCAATGCGATCAAATGCCAGTTCGGCCATGGCCAGGGAATAGGCATGGAGAACACGATGAAAAAGATTTGGATCGGAAATGATCTGGCGCAGATCGATATAATAATTAAAGACATCGCCCGATGCCTGAACATACTCTCCAAACAGCAGGCAACCGATATCGAACAGATCGACGATCAGCTCGGCGTGGGGTTCGGTGAAGACCTCCTGCCCCATGGTTTCCTCGTGACTTTCGGTGACCTTTCGCCCCTGGCCATTAGAGCTGGTGGGTTGGGGAAGCCAAAGCTGGCAGGAATCCTGCCGACTCTGGGAGCGCCGCTGCAGCCATTGCTCCCGCTGTTCACCGATGCGGCACTTGAGGGCGGCGGCCCTGGCGGCGATGTCCGACTCCACCAGGAGGTTCTGGGGGAGGGGCAACAGCAAACCATCGGCGCTGTCGCTGAGACCGGCCTCAAGCAGGGCGACGAGGCGATCTTCTTCTGCCCAGAGACTCCTGAGGATCAAGAACCGTTCCGGAGCCTCCCGCCTCACCCTGGCCAGGATCTCCGGATCGCTGGTGCCGACTTCAAGCAGCAGTTGTTCGGGGGTTCCCCACAACTGACATTCCCGCACCACCCGCAGATAAAGGGGATCCTGCTCATTGGGATGGTGCTGAATGCGCCAAGCCGCCGGATTGGAACTGTGGCAGGTGACCACAACCGCCCGCTGGGGATAGAGAAGGAACGGGGCGGCGATATCTTGTCCCGCCAGCGGGGACAGGGTCACCGCATCGGCACCCAGGTCCCGGAACAGGTAGCTGGCCAGGGCCGAGGAACTGTTGAGGTCGCCATGTTTGGCGTCCACGATCAGGGGAATTCCTGGAGGCACCAGCTCGCGCACCTCCCGCAACAGCTCCAGTCCCACCGGGCCCAGGGCCTGATAAAAGCCGAGGCTGGGTTTGTAGGCGCAGACATGGTCGGCGGTGGCTTCAATCACCGCCTTGATCCAATGCCTGGCCAGGGAGAGAAACGAGCGACCGCCCATGCCGCGGCCCTGAGCCCAAGTGTTCAACATCTCCGGATTGGGGTCCAATCCGGTCACCAACAAGGTCTGGTGACGGGAGATGGCCTCAGTGAGTTGGACGAAGAAACCCATCGCCAATTGTTGCACCTAAGTGGAGGAGACCCCTTGGAAGGTTCTTCAAGGAATTTGAAACAAATTGTGGCCCTGCTGAGTAACGATGTAACAGCTCTTATTCGATGCTAGGACTTTGGCAAAGCTCAGAGGGCCGTGATCTCCGCATAGATTGGCAGCCATGTCGCTGCTTGCAAACACTGTAGGGCCTCCGCCTCAGTAGTCGCTCTGCGAGCCAGGCCCTCCGCCACCGCCGCCAAGGCCACAGCCCGGGCCACGGAGGTGGACACCTGCTGCACTTGATCAAGGGCCACCATCAAAGCAGCGTCAGGATCATGGGCGGCAGGGATTGCATCGGCCAACGCCCCAATACAGGCATCAATCATGGCCTCACTTACCTGGCTTGCTCCCACGGCCACCGCCGCAAAGCCCAGGCCCGGAAACACAAAGCAGTTGTTGCACTGCCCGATCTCCCGCAGACGCCCGCCCACTTCGACCGCTGTAAACGGACTTCCAGTGGCGACCAAGGCGCGACCACCGCTCCAGCGCAAGAGGTTTTCCGGTGTCACTTCCGCCAGGGGAGTGGGGTTGGAGAGGGGCAGCACGATGGGGCGCTGACAGCCCCGGCAAAGGGCTTCAATCACAGCCTGATCAAAGGCACCGGCGCAGGTGGAGGTGCCGATCAACACTGTCGGAGCCAGGCGCTCCACCACGGTCTGGAGGCCGATCTGCCCCTGGGCATCAAGGGGCCAGTCGGCCAACTGCTCAGGTCGCTTGCTGTATGGCTGGACCGCCCCATGGACCCCCTCCAGGCCGGCGTGAACCAGACCCTGACGATCGATCATCCAGAGACGGTCGGCGGCCTGCTGGGCATCCAGACCCCTGGCCTGCAGCAACCGCATCAGCCGCTCGGCGATGCCGCAGCCGGCACTGCCGGCCCCGAAGATGACAATGCGTTGGTCCTCCAGAACCTGGCCCAAACCCCTCAAGCCGGCCAGAATGGCGGCGGCAGCCACACCGCTGGTGCCCTGAATGTCGTCATTGAAGCTGGGCAGCCGCTCCCGGTAGGTCTGCAGAACCCGACGGGCATTGCCGGCGCCAAAGTCCTCCCAATGCACCAAGGCACCAGGACATACCTCCCGCACAGCCTGGATGAAGGCCTCCATGAAGGCGTCGTAGGCGGCGCCCTCCAGCCGTGGCTGTCGCAGCCCCGGATAGGTCGGATCATCCAGCAGGTCGGGATTGTTGGTGCCCACATCAAGCATCACGGGCAGGGCCCGGCGGGGATCAAGACCGGCACAGAGGGTGTAAACGGCCAACTTGCCCTGGCAGATGTGGATCCCCCCGACCCCCTGGTCGCCAATGCCCAAGATGCCCTGGGCATCGGTCACCAGCAGCAGGTCGGGGCGGTTGTCCCCTGGTTGCCCCCCCATCGGTGAACAAGCCTGGCGCAGGATGGCCGCCAAGCGATCCTGTTGATCGGCCGTGAGATACACCCCCAAGGAAGGACTTCGGTAGGACTGGCTGAAGCCCTGAATGGCCTGGCCCACGGTTGGGGTATAGACAATCGGCATTACTGCCTCGATGTGATCGGCTAGAAAGCGGTGGAACAGGATGAGATTGCGCTCCCTTAATGTCTGCATATAAGTATAACGATCCATGGGGCTGGCCAGGGCGTCGAAAGCCTGCCAGCAGCGCTCCACCTGCTGTTCAATCGTCTCTACCTGCCAGGGCAACAGGGCCTCTAACTCCAGGGCGCGGCGCTCCTGGCGGCTGAAGGCTGTGCCCTTGTTGAGCTGGGGATTGTTGAGGAGTTCGGCCCCCCTCAACGTGGTGGCCAGTGGGGCAGGGGGGGGCGGAGCGACCACGGCATCACACAATCAGGCACTCCCATCCTGCCCCCCCCGCTCGCGGCGCCAGGGAAGCCGTTGGCCCGCATGGAAGGGCACCAGGGCATGGTCGCTGCCAGAAGCATCGGCCAGGTGAAGCCGCGTTGGCACCTCCAAGCTTTGGCGCCGCAAAACGATGCGCTCTTCGTTGACGGGCAGGCCGTAGAAGCGGGGACCGAAGATGCTGGCGAAAGCTTCGAGGCGATCCAGGGCACCCTCCTGCTCAAAGACGGTGGCGTAACTCTCGATGGCGTAGGGACTATTGAAAATCCCGGCGCAACCACAGGCGGATTCCTTGGCGTGGCGGGGGTGGGGGGCCGAGTCGGTGCCCAGGAAATAACGAGGATGGCCGGAGGTGGCGGCGGCGCGCAGGGCCAGGCGATGGCGCTCCCGCTTGATCACCGGCAGGCAGTAGAAATCGGGTCGCAAGCCACCGGCAAATAGGGCATTGCGGTTGAGATGCAGATGGTGGGGAGTGATCGTGGCGGCCAGATTGGGGCCGGCGGCGGCCACGAAGTCCACCGCTTCAGCGGTGGTGATGTGTTCGAGCACCACCTTCAGTCCCGGATGGCGCTGCAGCAGGGGCGCCAGGTGCCTCTCCAGGAATACCGCCTCGCGATCAAAGATGTCCACCTCGGCGTCGGTGTCCTCTCCATGGATCAGCAAGGGCAGGCCACAGCGCTCCATGGCCTCCAGCACCCCCGTCAG
>JBIIRU010000364.1:0-2677 GCA_044341355.1 Cyanobium sp.
CGGCCTGGGCATGTTGTTAGGGCTGGCCTGGCCCGTGGGAATGGCCAGCTTCGGGGTGTTCCTTGCCGTGCTCAGCCTCAGTCGCGTCGTGTCCCTATCGAGTGTGGTGGCGGCCCTGGCCCTGCCCCTGTTGATGGCCGCCTGGAGCGCGCCAACTGGCCTGCGGCCGGCCTACATGGCCCTGGCGGTGTTAACCACGCTGCTGGTGGTTTGGCGCCACCGGGCCAACCTGCAACGGATATGGGCCGGCACCGAACCGCGCCTGGGCCAGAAGGGCCAATAGCGCCAACCCACTCAGCCCAACTGCCGGCTGCGCTCCGCAGCGGCCAACACCGCTTCGATCAGGGCCGAGCGCAGGCCGGCCCGTTCCAGCTGGCGGATGCCGGCCATGGTGGTGCCGGCCGGACTGCCGACCATGTCCTTGAGCTGGCCTGGATGCAGCTCCTGTTCGTGCAGCAAAGCGGCGCTGCCCGCCAGGGTGCGATGGGCCAGATGGCTGGCCAGAACCCGCGGCAGACCAGCGGCCACGGCCCCATCAGCGAGGGCCTCGGCCACCAGGGCCACAAATGCCGGCCCTGAAGAGGTCAGGGCCAAAAAGGCATCCAATTGGGTTTCAGGTAGCTCGTGCACCTCTCCCACCTGGCCGAACAGCTGCCGCACCCAGTTGCGCTCCGCCGCCTCCACCGCCGCGCCCCAGGCCAGGCCGGTAAGGCCGCTGCGCACCAGGGCAGGGGTGTTGGGCACGGCGCGCACGCAACGCCACTGGGGAAACAATTCCTGGAGCTTTTGCAGCCGTACTCCGGCCAGCACCGAGATCAACAACCCCCCCTGGCCGCCTGCATTGCTGGCAACGGCTTCCAGTTGCTGCGGTTTAACGGCCAACAACACCACAGGACAGGCCCAGGATGCTGCGGCTTTGGTGCTCACCTGGAGGCCAGTTGCCGCCAGCCGCTGGCAGGAGGCCTCGCTGGCGACGGCAGCACGAATATCTGCCGGCCCCAATTGGCCCGATGCGATCAGGGGTGACAGCAGGGCCTGGGCCATGCGGCCATAGCCAACAACCCCAAAGCTGCCCGGCGCCGCCTCCTGATTGGCATCAAGCTCAGCCGATGGCATCCGAGCGACCCCAGGCGGGCGCAGGGGCGGCATCTTGAGTTAGAGCACTCCCGGCGCCGCGGCTGCTGGAAACCACCGTGGGTGAGGCGGTCTCCTCGCTGCCCAGGGTGGAAACGGTGACGCAGCTGGGGGCAAACAAGAAAATGCTCTCCCCCACCCGTTCCTGGTGCCCATCAATGGCAAAGGTGCCACCGGCAACGAAATCAACAGCCCGCTGGGCTTGATCAGACTCCATCATCGTCAGGTTGAGGATGACGGTCTTGCGCTCGCGCAGGGCCTGGATGGCCCTGGGCATCTCATCAAAACTGCGGGGCTCCATCAACATCACCTCGGCCACGCTGCTGGACAGACCGGGCATGCCAATCACATTGGTGCCGGCAAAGGGATCGTCACCCCCGAAACTGCTACCAAGGGGCGCCAGGGCGCTGGAGGGGCGGATCGGCGCCTGGGGCGGCAAGGCCTCTTGACCAGCGTCGTAATCGAGTTCGTCTTCGTAGTCGCGATCTAGGTATTCATCCCCAGAAACGACAGCACGTAGACGGGAAAACAACGACACGGACAACGCCTCAGGTTGGTTACTCGGAACCTAGATAGCGTCCCACGGCGTTGGAAGCAAGCCCAGCAGGGTGGATTCAGCAATTAACGAGCTGGGCAGGCATCGGCCCAACTGGGTGGCTCAGGGCTCGGGTGTGGCCCGCGAACCGAACAGGGCACTGCCCAGCCGCACCCAGGTGCTGCCAGCGGCTACCGCCTCCCGCCAATCGCCGCTCATGCCCATGGAAAGCTCCTTGAGCCCCAATTCCGCCGCCAGGGCCCCACAGTCTTGAAACAGGGCCAGGTGTTCGGCGGGGGCCAATCCCAGGGGGGCGATCGTCATCAGGCCCAGGGGCCGCAGGGGGGCCAACTGGCCCAGCCGGGGCCCTAGCTGCCGCAGTTCCTGGGGCCCAAAGCCCGTCTTGCCCGGATCGGGCCGCAGCTTGACCTGCAGAAAGACGGCCGGACTGAGGCCCTCCTCAGCGGCAATGCGCTGCAGCCGTTCGGCCAAGGCCCAGCTATCCAGCGAATGGAGGGTGCCGAACTGGCGCAACACGGCCCTGGCCTTATTGGCCTGCAGCCGCCCGATGAAGTGCCAATCAAGGGGTCCGAGATCGGCTAATTCCTCTTGTTTGAGTCTGGCCTCCTGCAGGCGGCTTTCGCCAAAGCTGCGCTGGCCCAGAGCTACGAGGCAACGCATCCTCGCGCTCGGCTGACCCTTACTGACCGCCAGCAATTGGGTGGTGGGGGGCAATTGGCTGCGCAAGAAACCCAGGCGTTCCACTAGCTGGTCGGCGGCAATGGCCAGGGGCTCATCAGCCATGGCGGCAGGCGGCGTTGGTGCGGATTTGAGCGGATGATTTCAGATGGATGATTTCATATGAAGGTCTGCTGAAAGAGTTGGCGCCAACGGGCATGTTCTTCGGGCCCTTCGCGGCGGCTGCGGTTGAGATTCTGTTCGGCCAAGTGGCGGGCATCCATCTGGGGGATCACCTCAAATTGCGCCCCTCGGGCTTGCAGGGTCACC
>JBIIRU010000259.1:0-4054 GCA_044341355.1 Cyanobium sp.
ATCGAAAAGACCAACGAAACCTCGGCCCGCATTTTTCCTGTGGTGCTTGCGGTCGATAAACCCGAATTCTGGCGCCGCCTCGAAAATCTGGTCGTCAACAATGAGGCCCTCAGCAAGGTGGCGGCCTGTGGCGGCCCGGCCCCCCTCCAGGCCCTGCGCAAGCTGCCCCACTGGGCCGCCAACGGCTACCAGATGGCGCGGCTGTTCTTGATGGCCCCAATCCGCAGCGACCGGTTCCAGCCGGCCGTCCGCTGAGCACCCCAGTGGTCCAATCCCCCCCCGCCCTGCGGCGTCACGACAGCCTCGCCAACCCCGATTGGCGCCCCCGCCTTGAATTGCTCCTGGCCCACGGGGTCGCCGCCGGAGCTGACCTAGTCGAGGTCTTCCTGGAGCGCACCGATGCCCTCGGCGTTCTGGCCGAACAGGACACAATCACCAGCGTCAGTCCTTCCTTCGGGATGGGCGCCGGCGTGAGGGTGTTCCGGGGTCGCTTTGATGGCTTTGTTTCCACCAATGACCTCAGCGAAGCGGGTCTGTTGACGGCCCTTGACCAAGCGCTGGGCATGCTGGGGCTACTGCGCAGCAGCCATTCCCTCAACGCCTACGAAGGCCTGCCGCCGCTGCAGGATTGGGCGGTGGCCAAGGCTGATTGGCTCGCTCAGTGCCCCAGCCTTCAAGAGGCCACCACTCGCCTGCTGGAAGGCACCGACCAGCTCAGCCGCCTGGGTCAGCACCTGCAGGTGCGGCGCGGCAGCTATGCCCGCAACTGGCAGGACGTGTTGGTGGTCGCCAGCGATGGCACCCATGCCCACGACATTCGCTTGCACCAGTCCCTGGGTCTGAATGTATTGGCCGCCGATGGAGACCACCGCGCCAGCCTGGGCCGCCGCTACGGCTCCCATGGCCGTCCCGATGAGCTGCGCCAGTGGCAGGCCGAGGAGTCGGCCCGCGATCTCTGCGACAGCGCCGCCACCATGCTGCGGGCTGACTATGTCGAAGCGGGCCAGTTTCCGGTAGTGCTGGCGAACCGCTTCGGCGGCGTCATTTTCCATGAAGCCTGCGGCCATCTGCTCGAAACCACCCAGATCGAGCGCGGCACCACCCCCTTTGCCGAGGAATTGGGCCAGGAGATTGCCCATCCCGCCGTCACCGCCATTGATGAGGGTCTCACCGATGGGGCCTTTGGTTCCCTGGCCATGGACGATGAGGGCATGGCGCCCCAGCGCACCGTGCTGATCGAAAACGGCATCCTGCGTCGGTTCCTCAGCGATCGGGCCGGCGAGATCCGCACCGGCCACGGGCGCACCGGCAGTGGCCGGCGCCAGAGTCACGCCTTCGCCGCCGCCAGCCGCATGCGTAATACCTACATCGCCGCCGGCCCCCACAGCCCCGAGGCCCTGATCGGCTCGATTGATAAGGGCCTGTATTGCAAGTCGATGGGGGGGGGCAGCGTCGGACCGACGGGCCAGTTCAACTTCGCCGTGGAAGAGGGCTTCCTGATCGAAAACGGCCAGCTGACCAAGCCAGTCAAAGGTGCGACCTTGATTGGCGAGGCCAAGGAAGTCATGCCCCGCATCTCCATGTGTGCCAACGACCTGGAACTGGCGGCCGGCTTCTGCGGATCGGTGAGCGGCAGCATTTTTGTCACCGTCGGCCAGCCCCATATCAAGGTGGACACGATCACCGTGGGGGGCCGTTGACGATGGCCCCAAGCAACACCCCAAGTAACACCCCAAGCACCACCCCAAGCGATTTCCCCGCACCCCTGGATGTGGCGTCCTTGCGCCAGCGACTGGAGACCCTGGCCAAAGACGAAGGAGTGGGCCGCTGGGACCTGGGTGCTGGCTGCAGCACCGACACCTCGGTCCAGGTCGACCGCGGTGACGCCAAGCAGATGAAAGGGGCCCAGCGCAGCGCCATTACCTTGCGGGTCTGGAACGGGGCTGGGTTGGTGGGCATCACCTCCACCTCCGATCTTTCCGATGCGGGCCTGGCCCGGGCCATGGCCGGTGCCCGGGCCGCCAGCGACTTCGGCAACCCCGACGATGTGCCGGCCTTCTCGCCGTTGGCCACCGCCCCCCTGCCGCCCCTCGATCAACCGCTGCAAGAGCCGCTGAGCATCCTCTCCTTGCTGGATACCCTCAAGGAGGCCGAAGCCGAGCTGCTGCAACGCCACCCGGCCATCGCCACCGTGCCTTACAACGGCCTCAGCCAGCGCAGCAGCGAGCGCATTTATATCAATAGTGACGGGGCTTGTCGCCACCAGGAGCTGACCACCGCCAGCCTCTACCTCTATGCCCGCGCCGAGGAGGCGGGTCGCAAACCGCGCAGCAGTGGCGCCATGCGGGTGGCCTACGGCGCCAAGGACCTGGACGTGGCGGGCTGCGTGGCCGAGGCCGCCGAACGCACCATTTCCCACCTCAACTACGCCCCAATCGACACCGGCCGCTACACCTGCGTTTTTTCGCCCGAAGCCTTTCTCGACTTGATCGGTGCCTTCAGCAGTCTGTTCAATGCCCGGGCGGTGCTGGATGGGGTGAGCCTCAGCAAGCGGGAGTCCCTGGGCCAGCCCCTGGCCGTGCCTTTCCTGTCAATTCGCGATAACGGCCTGCATCCGGGCAATGTGGGCGCCGCCCGCTTTGATGGCGAAGGCACGCCCAGCCAATGTCTGCCCTTGGTGAGCGAAGGGTTGCTGGTCAATTTTCTGCATTCCGAGGCCACCGCCCGCAGCTTTGGCGTCGCCCCCACGGGTCATGCCGGCCTGGGGGCCAAGGTGTCGGTCGGACCTGATTGGTTTGAGATCGGCCCCAGCGCCGGCGTGCCTGGCGGGGCAGAGGGACTGGATCACCGCACGGGCAGCGGCCCAGGTGTGGGCGGCGAAGGCCTGGTGGTGATCGATTCGCTTTCGGCTTTGCATGCGGGCGTCAAGGCCAGCCAGGGATCCTTCTCCCTGCCCTTTGATGGTTGGTGGATCCACGGCGGCGAAAGTCGCTCGATTGAGGCGGCCACCGTGGCGGGCGACATCCGTACGGTGCTGAATAGCTTGGTGGGTTTTGAAGGACTCGCCAAAGTCACCCCCGGAGGACTCTGTCCTTGGGTGTGGGTGGAGGGATTGTCGGTTACGGGTGAGGCCTGAACGCCAGCCTTGAAGATCCTTTATTGGGGCACCCCCGCTTATGCGGTGCCCACCCTGGATGCGTTGCACAGCGCCGGCCATGAGCTGGTGGGGGTGGTCAGCCAGCCCGACCGGCGCCGCGGCCGCGGCAGCCAAACCCAGCCTTCGGCGGTCAAGGCAAGGGCCCTTGAACTCGGCCTGCCGGTGTTCACCCCAGAGCGGTTGCGCAAACAGCCAGACATCCAGGCCCAGTTGGCTGCCCTGGGCGCTGATGTCTTCGTTGTGGTGGCCTACGGCCAGATCCTGCCGGCGACAGTGCTGGCCCTGCCCCCTTTGGGCTGCTGGAACGGCCACGGCTCCCTGCTGCCCCGCTGGCGCGGCGCCGCCCCGATTCAGTGGGCCCTGCTGGAGGGTGATGGCCAGAGCGGAGTGGGCATCATGGCCATGGAGGAGGGCCTCGATACCGGTGCCGTGCTGCTGGAAAGGGCGTTGGCGATCGGTCTACGGGACGACGCCGAAGCGGTGGCGCTGGCCCTGGCCCAGCTCACTGCCAGCTTGATGCTGGAAGCCCTGGTGGCGATCGCAGCCGGCGGCCCGGGCCCAGAGGACGAACGGCTGGCCCGCCTGGGGGTGCGGCAGCAGAGCGAGCAGGGCATGACCTACGCCCGCCTGTTGCAACGGGATGATTTCGAGATCCGCTGGCAGCGCAGTGCCCTGGAGATTCACCGCCAGGTGATGGGGCTCTATCCCGGGGCGGTTACCCAGTGGCGCGACCAACGATTCAAGCTGCTGGCAACAGAACCGCTGCTGCCGGAGTTGGCCGAGCAACTCAGCCCCGAGGCCCAGGATCTGCTGCGTTCCGGGTGCATCCCGGCGGATCCTGGTTCCCCAGGACAAGTGGCTGCCCTGGTGGCGGGCTTGGGCCTGGTGGTGGCCACG
>JBIIRU010000037.1:0-14009 GCA_044341355.1 Cyanobium sp.
GAGTGCCGTTCCAGACCCGATAGCGATAGGCCCCAAACAACCGCAGGGTGCTCGGCCCCAGCAGCGGCAACGCAACAGGGCGAGAAAGGTCGCCCCAGCTGCGGGTGCCATCGGGCATGTTTTCCGGATTGAAGGTGCTCATCTCCAGGCGGGCATTAGATTCAAAACCGGCCAGATCACCGCTATATCTCAGCTGCAACCCGAACAGGTCGCCCGCTTTGTTCGGTTGGTTCTCGGTTGAAGCCCCCGCCGGCTCGCCCGGCAGGGGATAGGCGTCGGTACTGCCATTGAACGCCCGCTGCAGCATGAATTGGGGTTCGATCGAGAGCACCCTGTTCTCGCCAAACTTGATCGGTTGGCGATAACCCACATACCAGCCATCGCGATCGTCCTTATCCACCCCAAGCACCCAGCGATTTTCCACCTCCTGTTGCTTTCTGATGCGTGTTTGGTTGTTGACGCGAATGCCGAGCCGATCTTCGAGCCGCAGCAAGTTGCGTTTGGCCTTGATCACCGTGTCGCCGTTGGGCATCAAGGTCGCCACCACGTTTTCCGAATCCAGCCAGGACTGGGCCGGGGTGAAGGGGTCGTTGGTGAAGCCGACCCGATCGCCGCTGAAGGTCTTGGCGGTGAAGCGTAGTTGGCGGGCCTGCAGCCGCCAGCGGCTGATGGTGCCCTGCACCAATTTGCGGTTGTTGGTGGTGGTTAGATCATCCAGTTGGGTTGGACGGACCGCCCCGAAATTGTTGACCGCCCCCGGCGTGTTGAGCTGGGCCGGGAAGCCATAGCGGCGCTCCGCCGAGAGGCTTTGTTGGAAGGTCACATCCTTGACCCGTTGATCGACCTTGGCGATGGCGGCATCGCGGGCCCGTTCCTGGCGCCGCAGCGGCTGCCAGCCCCGGCCGTTGCTGCCCGCCGTTGTGGGCGCCGGTGGCTGGGGCTGGGGCTGGTTCGGTGCCGGCGCCGTTTCCACCCCCATGGTGACCCGCTCCAGTTGGCTGGCCAGGTCTTCGCGGGGGACATTTTCTGGCGGTGGCGCTAGGGCGCAGCCCTGGGCCGGCACCAGGGCAAGGGGCTGGCGCGGCGCGGCGGAATAGCCGAAGCGATAGCGCAGGCCCAGCAGGTAGGCATTGCTGCCCTCCTTGACGCCGTTGTAGGTGCCGAAGGCCCCGGAACGGTGGTGAATGCGCCCGACCACCGACCACTGGGGTGTGACCAGGCCCTCCACCTCGAAGGCCAGATAGTTGAGAAAGGTGGAGTAGTTCTTGCGGAACGTGCGCTCGTAATTACTGGCCTCGCTCAGCAGGCTGACCCCTTCGACAAAGTAAAGGCTCAGCCTGGGCAATACCCAGAAGCGCAACCCAATGCCGATGGTCGCCTCGCCAAAGGTCTGGGCCGGCGTTTGGGCGAAGGGCACCGACTGGTTGAACTCGCCACCGGCCTGGGCCGCTGCGCGGTGGCCCAACAGGTTGCTGTCGATTTCCAGGGCAAAGGGGCCGGCATCAACAATCCGCCGCTGCAGATTGACGCCGGCCAGATACTCGGGCCGGAAATTGCCCTTGAACAAAAAGGTGTCGCCGAAATTGGCGGCGAACATCTGACCGGCCCAGGTGGTGACCGCCCAGGGATGGGGATGCCATTGGGGCGGCGCTGGGATGGAGGGAGGACAGGTGATCGGCTCCGGGGGCGTTAGGGGGGCCAGGGGCAGCACGGCTGGCGGCGGCGGGCCCTCGCCAGGCGCTGGCACCCCGGCGGAGGGATCAAGGGTCAGGTCGCTGGAGCTGGAGTCGAGGTCCAGCACCCCATAGACGTCGTCCATTTCGCCGACGCCCTCATCCAGGCTGAAGCGCAGCCGGCTGGCCTGCAGATACTGCTGTCCCCGCTGAAAACGCACACTGCCAAAGGCATAAAGGGTGCGGGAGTTGGGGTCGAACTCGATCCGATCGGCCAGCAAGCGCCCCCCCCCAATCAGGGCTCGCACCGAGCCGGTGCTGACAAAGCGCTGCAATTGATTGTCGAATTCCTGGCGATTGGCTTTGATCTCCAGCTCCAGGGGGGGAGCAGGCACCGCTGCCGCCGCCGCCGCAGGCGTGTTCGGGGCTGGGGCCGGGCCGGGAGTCGGGCCGGTAGCTGGGGTGGTGGCCGGGGGGGGGGCGGGGGTGGGGCTGGGGCTGCCAGGGGCGGGCGATGGCGAGGGCGATGGCGAGGCCATCGGGCCCGTTGCTTCTGCCGGACCCGAAGGTTGGATCGTTCCCGCAGCCGCAGCCGCAGGGCCAGGGGCCAGGGCCTGGGCGATTTCCAGGTCGACAGGTGTCTCAGGCTCGCCTGCCGTCAGCGGGGCTGGTTCAGGAGTAAGCGACTGCGGGGCGGGCGTCTGGTTGGCCGGGCCATCACTGACGGTGGCCTTTGTGGCAATGCTGCCAATCGCCTCCTGTTCAGGCACCAAATGTTCAGTGACAGCATTCCCAGTCGCGACGATCTCTGCGCTGGCAATCTGTTTACTGGCAGTCTGTTTACTGTCAATCCCTGTGTTGGCAATCGCTGTGGCGACGATCTCCGTGGCGGGCTGGGCGGCCGCCTGTAGAGGCAGGCCAGAGCCGACCAGGGCGATAAGACCCAAACCAAAGCTGAGGGCAAAAGACCTGCCCTGGGTGAGCCCAGGGGCAGTGGGGTCGTCAGGAGAGCCCGTGGTGAACCGACTCAGGGGCACCACAGGCAGCCCGGGGGTGGCGGAGAGGGGGTGATCCTGCCATGTGATCCGTCAGCGGATCGCGGCGATCACTCCTCCAGATCCTTGCGGCTCGGGGTGCGGCTTGGGTCGCTGGCGAGGAACCCGAAGACGAAGATCCCGATGAAGAAGAAAACGACCGAATAAACCGAGATCTTGAGGGCAAGCATGGGCAGTCCGGCGGGAGACCAGGATTGACAGCGACGCGGGGGTCGGAATCGACCTTTGCGGAGCGCAGTCATCCTATGGGCCTAGGTGGGCCATCCAACCGGATAGGGGGGAATGGGGGGCGCTGGCCGCCAGGATTGAAACGTTTCAGTCACGTTGCCCAGCCCGCCTGCCTCGCCCTTGGAGACCCGACTCGACCTGCAACCGCTCTGGAGGGCCCCCCATCCCGATGGCAGCATCGCCGCCGCCCTGGACCATCCCTGGGGCCCCAGCCACCGGCCTGACTGGGTCCAGCGCGGTTTGATCATTTGGCCCCGGGGCGGTCAGCGCTGCAGCCTGCGGCTGCGGCTCGCCTGCCCGGCCGCTTGGCGGGCCGCCTGGCAGGCCGACCGGCAAACCGACCGGCAAGCCCGCTGGGCCGGCCAAGTTCGGGCGCGCCTGGCCCTGCGCTGGTGGGCCGAGGACGTGACCTTGCGAGTCGATGGCGCAACGGTGCATCGGGGCGATTTGTTCGACACCGCCTGCCGCTGGCCCCTGCCGGAGCGCTGGTGGCAGGGCCAGGCCCTGGAGCTGCAGTTGGATTTAGTCAGCCCGCTCCACGACGACGGGGCCCTGATCCACAGCCACCTGGACCTCGAACCCCTCGATCCCCAGGATCCCCAGGGGCTGCTCCAGCCGGTGGTGGCCCAGCTGGAGGACCTGCGGCGCCAGCAGGGCCATGGCCCCGGGGCCGGGCCGGGTGCCGTGCATTGGCTGGGCCACGCCCACCTCGATTTGGCTTGGCTTTGGCCAGTGGCCGACACCTGGCGCGCCGCCGAGCGCACCTTTGACTCGGTGCTGGCATTGATGCAGCCCTTTGAGGAGCTGCACTTTGGCCATTCCACCCCGGCCCTCTACGCCTGGCTGGAGCAGCACCGTCCCGCCCTCTTTGAACGCCTGCGGGCCGCCATGGCCAGCGGCCGCTTCGAGCCCCTCAATGGTCCCTGGGTCGAAACCGATGCCGTTCTGATCGCCACCGCCTCCCTGCTGCGTCAGTTTCAGGAGGGCCAGCACTACAGCCAATCCCGTTTCCCCCACTGGGACCACTGCCTGGCCTGGCTGCCCGACAGCTTTGGCTTTGGCGCCGGCCTGCCCGCCGTCGCCGAGGCGACTGGTGTGCGTTGGTTTTGCACCCACAAACTGGCCTGGAACGCCACCACTCCCTTCCCCCATCGCCTGTTTCGCTGGCGTAGCCGCTGTGGTGCCGAGGTGTTGGCCCTGATGACGGCCCCGATCGGCAGCGATGGCGATCCGGTGGCCATCGAGCGCTATCGGCTCGAATGGCAAAGCTGCAGCGGCGTGGCCGACGCCCTCTGGTTACCGGGGATGGGGGACCACGGCGGCGGGCCCAGCGCCGAAATGTTGGAGCAGCTGGCCCTGTGGAGCCAACAGGGCGCCGCTGCTCGCCAGCAGCCGGGCAGCCTGCGCCGCTACCTGGCCGGCCTCGAACCGCTGGCGCCCCGTTTGCCGGTGTGGAGGGACGAGCTGTTCCTGGAATTGCACCGGGGCTGCGCCACCAGCCGTCCCGACCAGAAACGCCATAACCGCAGCCTGGAGCGCCTGCTGCGGGAGGCGGAACTGGCCCAGGTGCTGGCCCCAGGGGCGCTTCCCCAAGGAGAGTTCGCCGCTGCACAGCCGTTGCCTGGCTCACCGGCCCCGGAAGCCGTCGATTGGCGCTCGCTGCTGTTCCAACAGTTCCACGACATCCTGCCGGGCACGGCCATCCCCGAGGTGTATGACCAGGCCGAATCCCAGTGGCGCGCCGCCCGCCGCCGCGCCCGTTGCCAGCGGGACCTGGCCCTGGCCGCTGCCCTCGGTTCCCCCCCAGGGCCGGCCCCCGGTGGCCAGGCCTGGGCGGTGGTGCAGTTGCAACCCCTCAGCGCCGCGCCCCGCACCCTGCGCCTGCCGGCCGGCCCGTGGACCCTTGGTCACCAGGAAGCCCCATTGGCCAGCCAGGACGCCCCGGGTGGCGGCCAGTGGGTGCAGCTTCCCCCCCTCGCCGGCATCGAGCGCCTGTGGCTTCAGCGCGGACGCCCCGGCCAGGCGGGGCCCGCTGGGCCAGTTCAGAATCCGGTACAGGTGCTGCAGGAAAGCGACGCTAGCGGCGGATCCCGTTGGCGACTCGACAACGGTCTGGTGGGCGCCAGCATCGGCCCCGCTGGGGTGGAGCGCCTCTGGGATTGCCACGGACAGCAGCTGCTGGCGGGTCCCCTTGAGTGGCGCCGCTGGCGCGATCAAGGCGAGTTCTGGGATGCCTGGGACCTGGCGGCCGACTACCGGGACCACCCCCTGCCCTGGAGTTGGAGCGGTGCTCCGCAGTGGCGCGAACGGGGACCGCTGTGCGCCAGTTTTGTCTGGCGGGGCCGCTGCGGCAATAGTCCTGTGCGGCTTGAGGGGCGGTTGCTGGCGGGCTGCCCCTGGCTCGAACTGGTGCTGCAGGTGCGCTGGCAGCAGCGCCATGAGTTGCTGCGCCTGGAGCTGCCCCTGGCCCAGCCGGCCTGCCGTTGGGCAGCGGACACCTCCGGCGGCGTGATCGAGCGCCCGGCCATCGCCCGCAACCCTCGGGAACAGGCCCGCTGGGAGGTGCCTGCCATCAGTTGGATTGCCTCGGTGAGCCCGGGCGGCCTGGGCGATGTGGCGCTGTTGCTCGATGGCCCCCAGGGGGTGTCGGGCCAGGCCGAACGGCTGGGGGTTTCGCTGCTGCGGGGCCCCACCTGGCCCGATCCAGGCGCCGACAATGGCCTGCAGCGCCAGCGCCTGGCCCTGATGCCCTGCCCCGGGGGCTGGCGTAACGCCGCCGTACCCGCCCAGGCCGTGCGCTTGCGCGAACCGCTCTGGTGTCGCCCCCTGAAGCCCGATGCTGCCGGCGATCAGGGCTGGCCTGGCCTGCCGCCCCTGGCGCCCGATCTACAGCTGGTGGCCCTGCGGCCAGCGGCAAGGCCAGGCGAAGCGCTACTGGCCGTACAAAACAACGGGCCCTGCCGGCGCCAACTGGCCCTGGGGCCCGATTGGCAGGTGCTGGCCCGCTGCGATGGTCTGGAGCGGGATCTTGGCCGTGACGGGACGGGTGACAACTGGGCTGACGCGGATCAGCCCGGACTACAGACCAATGGATCGGCCCTGACCGCCCTGGCCCCGTGGCAACTGGGCTTCTGGCGGCTGAAGCTCAATCTTCGTGGTCGTCAAACGGATCGGTGAGCCGCTTGGAAGGGGGCCCGAAGGCGGTGTAAATCCCGAAGCCAGTGAGGGCCAGCAGCACCGCCAGCACTGCGAGGGCGACGGAGAGGGCGGGGGACGTGCTGGTGGGATCCATCGGGGTGGTAAGGGGAAGGGGAAAAGGGTCCAGGGCCGGGGTGGGTTGCATCAAAACTCTCGACGGGCGGCCCGGGTCGGGAGGGATGGCCCTTACAGTACCCAGCACGATCTCGCCCCTGAGAGTTCAGCTCTGCTATGGCTCAACGCACCCGCTTGGGAGACTTCCTTCGTCCCCTGAATTCCGAGTACGGCAAGGTGGTCCCAGGCTGGGGCACCACGCCGGTGATGGGCATTGCCATGCTCCTTTTCTTGGTGTTCCTGCTGGTGATCCTGCAGCTGTACAACAAGTCGCTGCTGCTGGAAGGCATCAATGTCAACTGGAACAGCGTCCTCTGAGTCCTTTCCAACCTCCCAGGATCCATGAACATCTTCGGCATCGGACTCCCCGAGATGGCGGTTATTGCCGCCATCGCTCTTTTGGTGTTCGGCCCCAAGCGCCTGCCGGAGATGGGCAAGACCCTGGGTAAAACCCTCAAGGGTTTCCAATCGGCCTCTCAGGAATTCGAAAAGGAATTCCGCCAGGCCATCGACCCCGAGGTGCCGGTCACTGCCAGTGCCACCGCCACCATCACCACCACCACTGTCCCTGCCGTGGACGAAGCGCCGATTTCGGTGTTGCCCCCCAGCCCCGATACGGCCCTAACCGCAGCGCCCATAACCGCCACGCCCGTTACGGCCACGCCCGTTACGGCCACTGCCGTTGCCGCCACACCTCTGGGCGCCAGCGTTGAGGCTGACTGAATCCCGAAGCGGCGACCAGCCCCAACTCCCTTGCCAGCCCTTGGATCTGCAATTGCTGGTAGGGCTGGGCAATCCGGGCGAGCGCTATGGCCTGACCCGCCACAACATTGGCTTCATGGCGGTAGAGCAAATGGCTCGCACGGCCGGTGAGGCCCTCAAGTCCCAGGCCAAATTGCAGGGCCTGAGCGCGGAAATCGGCAGCGGCGCCGGTAGGCTGCGCCTGCTGATGCCCCAGACCTACATGAACGAGAGCGGTCGCAGCGTGCGCGCCACTCTCGATTGGTACCGGCTTGATGCTGCGGCGATGCTGGTGCTGGTGGACGACATGGATCTGCCTTTGGGTCGCTTGCGCCTGCGCATGGCCGGTGGTGCCGGCGGGCACAACGGCCTCAAGAGCATCATCCAGCACCTGGGCAGCGACCAGTTCGCCCGGCTGCGCATCGGCATCGGCCCGCCGGCGGGCCAGCCCCAGGAGCGGCGCGAGCGCACCATCGGCCATGTGCTGGGACGCTTCAGCAGCGAAGAAAATCCCGTGGTGCAAAGGGTGCTGGACCAGGTCTGCGCCGGCATCTCCCTGATCCAGCGGCTGGGCTATGAAAAAGCCGCCAACCAATTGAACAGTTTTCAGGGCGCCGAGGCGCCAAGCTGAAGCTCTTGCTACAAAATCCCCTAGCCCCCCAGTCCTCTCCGCCGTAAAGCGCCTGTCGTGAGCCGCCTGCCCAGTACCACCGCCCAGCTGCGGGTCCTGCGCCAAAGCTTCAGCCCCTGCTTGCTGGAGGGGGAGGTGAGCGCCGGTGGCTTCCAGTGGACCTTCCGTTGGGCCTTTGACCGGGGCGATCTCAGCGTCGAGCCTTCCCTGGGTCGGGCCCTGATCCAGGACGCCCTGTTGCGTTACCTATTGCAAGCCGACTACCAGCTGGAAGCCGGTGGGGACTACGCCTTCACGGTGCGGGCGCAGCTCTGAAGAGGGTCATCCAGATAGATCGGGGAGCTCAAAAAAGTCCGGATCCTCAAGGCAGGTCCGCTCCCCTTCAGTCAGTCCTCAGAGCATTGATTTCGCGGTACCTCACCCCAAGGCCTTTTGCTGCGCCGACGGCTGAGTTGATACCTTCGCGGCAGTCAGAAAGGGAAGTTCAGCTCTAAACCATGGGCGGAGCTTCTTTCTGGGTTAAGATGAGAAGACCTGGGAGGAATCCGAAGTCATGATCAAATCTCTTGTTAATAAGGTTCTATATAAAATTGGTTTGTATCGCCCAATTCCCCTTCCTTCTGTGCGTAAAGATGTTGATGGGCCCTATGTTTATTGCCATGATATGCCCCGCAATCAAGCCGCTTCTATTGTTCTTGATGACGACGAATTTGACATAGCCGATGGCTTTTCGTTTTATTGGATGCATAGGGAGATTTATCATGATCATTCCTACCTTTTTCGTGCCCAACGAGACACGCCCCTAATCATCGATTGCGGCTCTAATTATGGCGTCAGCATTCTTTGGTTTAAAAAAAATTATCCCAATGCCCGGATCGTAGGGGTCGAAGCAGATCCTACTGTTTTTGATATGCTATCTCGCAATGTATCTCGACGTCACTTTTCTGATGTCAATCTCTTACATCGAGCCGTTTCGTCTAAGTCCGGCCATGTTTCCTTCCACTGCCTAGGGGCTGATTCCGGTCGGATTCACGCAGGTAGCCCCGATGGGAACTCCCCCAGCTCTGAAATCATTGATGTGCAAACAGTGTTGCTCGATGACTTGATTGGTGATGATGAGGTCGATTTTCTTAAAATCGATATTGAAGGCGCCGAGCTTGACGTAATCAGCGGTTCCAGAAAGCTCAATCTTGTTAGGCAGTTGTTTATTGAGTACCATTCGTTCATTGATACGCCACAAGAGTTGTCCCGGTTGCTGTCAATACTTGAGAACAGCGGATTTCGCTATTATATTGATAAAGTTTATTCACCCAAAAATCCCTACTTTCAAATCACAACCAACCAGGGGATGGATCTGCAACTGCGCATCTTTGCTACCCG
Organism: Cyanobium sp.; assembly: GCA_044341355.1. GTDB lineage: Bacteria > Cyanobacteriota > Cyanobacteriia > PCC-6307 > Cyanobiaceae > Cyanobium. The sequence continues at coordinate 9,021 of JBIIRU010000037.1, forward strand.
AGCGATTGATCCTCAGGAGGTCTAGGCCAGCTAGCTGCCTGAGACCCTGCCGTAGATGTCACCTGATCAGCCTGGCAGCCGCATCGCCAGATCCTCGGGCATCCGAAACAGCTGCGGCCGCCCATCCTTGCCCGCCGTCAGCAGGCCACTTGCCGCCAGCTTTTGCAGATCACTGCGGGCGGTCTGATGGCTGACGCCATGGCTGTTCTGGTGCGAGAGCACCGAATAGCGGAAGCCAGGATGGCTCAGGGCATGGCGCAGCAGGGCCAGCTGGCGATGGTTCAGCCCTTCCATCCACAACGCTTCTGTGGCATCCGCCCCAGCCACCAGCACCGGCTGCACCCGTTCCATCGCTGCGGCCACCGGAGCCACCCCACCACCGAGCGGATCTCCGGGCCTTCTTCGCTGAACAGGGTGCCCTTGGGCAGCAGCCCGAAGCCGCTGATGTCGCGGGGTAGATCAAGGCTGAGCGTGGGCTGCGAGTTGGCACGGGACTTCTTTCGGGTGCGGCTTTGGAGCCGCAAGGAGTTGCTTGAAAAACTGTCTACTCACTACTAGCAGCTGCCGGAGGAGATCCGCCTTGCCCTTCCCCTCAAGCGAGTCTGGATGGTGGCCCAGCAGGATGAATGAGCTTCAAACGCTGGTCTTGATGTAGTTCACCTCACAGCCCTTCACCATCCGAGCTTCCTGCATTACGGCAGCGGCATTGAAGGGAGAGAACTCAAACCATTGGAAAAGGTCAAGGCCCCGATCGAGGGTGATCTTCCAGCCGTGGTCGGTGGTGATGCTGCGGGCGTGGAAATTGGGGCTGGCATCGATCTCCCAAGTAAAGGGGGTGCTGGTGCCTGCGAAGGAATCCTGCACTTGGCCGAGGTTCTCCACCTGTTTTTCCATCGTTTCCTGATCCGCACCGGTGATCAGGTGCACGGTCACCTCATCACCAACTGGGGTGATCTCGTTCACCATGCGCAACAACTCCACCAGGTTGCGGATCTGATGGAAAGCCCGGATGTAGGGGTCGCGGATGATGATGCCGCTGCAACCCTGGAGATAGTCGGCAAACAGGCGGCGGTAGCTCCAGCCCTTGGCGTTTTCTGGTACAACCAGATGCTGTTCCCTCGACTCAGCAGCTGCAGCGACCTGGGCATTGCCTGCGGCCTTTATGGCTTGTCTCGCTGAGGGCTCGGTGGCTGCTCCGGGGCCTTCCGCTGCAATGGGTTGCGCTTCGCTGCTGAGGGGGCGCAAGCCGGTAAAGGCCGGATACTGCTGTTCTTCCGGCGTCAGCACCGTGACTGCATCTCCACCGGCCAGAGGCCGGTAGGCGAAGTCGTTGGCCTTGAAGGTGTCGTCGATGCGCAGGATCTGCTCCCGCACTCGGCGGCGGCACTCCATGGCGAACTCCAACAGCTCGGCGATCTCCTGCGGCGTGGCCTTGCCATCGGGGTGGATGATCTTCATCAGGCCGGAGAAGGTTTTCTCAAAGCCGGTCTGGTCGCGGGTCGAGACCTCCGAGCTGATCTCGAAGTGGGGCTTGTAGAGGCCGGTGTAGTCCTCGGTGCGCAAGTGCTTGAGCACCTCGGCTATGTAATCGACCACGAAGCCGTAGCCGGTGCAGAACAGCTCATGGCGCACCGGCTGCACCTCCCAGCCTGGATTGAAGGCATGGATACGATCGAGGAACGCCGAATCGATGTACTTGTCGGGGAGAGGCTCGTAGAAGTGGGAATGCTTGAGCATGTAAGCCACCGACTTCTGGGTGTTGCCCATGAACACCATCGAGGCTTCCGCCGAGAGCTGCTCGATCCCCCGCGAGAAGGTGCGGTTGGCCATGTAGTTCTTCATGATGTCGACCAGCGTCTTGTCGACCTTCTTGTCTTTGCCGGCGAACTCGTCAAAGCAGATACAGTCCCAGTAGCCCACCAATCCGATCTTGCCGTTGGCGTTGCTTACAAACAGCTTCGGGGCGGTGACCTCCGAGCCCGAGATCAACATGCCGTGGGGCGAGAACTCGGCGTAGACGTGGGATTTACCCGTGCCCTTGGGCCCCAGCTCCAGCAGGTTGTAGTTGCGCTCGCAGAAGGGGATCAAGCGGATCAAGGTCAGCAGCTTGCCCCTTCGGGTGAACGACTCCGGGTTGAAACCCACGCTCTGCATAAGCACGTCCATCCACTCATCGGTGCTGAATTTGGCCCGAGCTGCCAGGAACTCGTCGTGGTCGACGCCGGCCACCTGGATCGGCTTGACGCTGGAGATTTGCCAGGGACTGGCTTTGGGGTCGGTGGGGAGCTCGTACTCCACATCGGTGATCGCCCAGATGCCACCCACCAGCAACTTGGGGTAGCGCTTGATGAAGTCCACATTGATGGACACTTTCTTGAGGCCGAGGTTGGTGAACTCCACTTCGTAGTAGCCGCCCTTGTCGTTGAGCTCAACGGTGAGCTTGTCGATCACCTTGTGGGTGCCGCGCTCTTTGATCGTGGACTTAACAAGTTCCGCTTGATTGCGGTGCACGTAGTGCTTGGCGAGGATCCGCCGCACCGACTCCAGGCCTTCGCTGATCTGGGCTTGGTCGTCGGTGGCGCAGTGCTGCCCGAGCAGGTACTCCAGCACGTAGGTGGGCACCACGGCGTTCTGCTTGAGCTCGGTGGTGAGGTCTTTGCGCACCACCAGGCCGGGGAAGTGCTCGAGGATTTTCTGGTCCAGGGTGCTGGGTAGTTCAGGCGCCATCGGATCTCACCAGAGGGTTTGGCAAGGAAAGGTGGATAGCTGGGGATCGGCGGTGAGCAGCACCAGGCGATCCAGTTCGGCCTGGGCAGCCAGCATGCGATCAAAGGGATCGCGGTGGGGCTGGCTGTAACCGCCCGCCCGCAGCCCATGGGCCAGGGAGATCGGCAGCGGCTCGAAGCCATCGGCCTGCAGCAACCCCGGTAGATCGGCAATTGCGCTGCTCAGTTCGGGCAGCTTGCACTGGTGGTGCTTGAGGCTGATCTCCCACACAGAGACCGCACTCACCAGCACCGGCGTAGCGGGGTCGCCGAGCAGCTCGATCACGGCGGTGGAGAGGCGATCGGGATCGAACCACCACCACAGCAGGGCGTGGCTGTCGAGCAGGTAGGCGGCCCCACGGCTCACGGCTGCGGCGCCTCCGGCAGCAGGGGGCCGGACTCCCAGCTCTCCAGGTCGCTGGGGTCGCTGGGTTCAAGCAGCATGTTGGGCTGGCTGAGGGGTCCCCGGCTGCGCAACCGGCCCGGGAGGCGCTGGGGGGCGGGCGGCGCCAGGGGCATCAGCCGCGCCCAGGGTTTGCCGGCCTTGGCCAGCACGATGGTTTCGCCGGCATGGGCCTCATCGATCAGGCGCGAAAGGTGGGTTTTGGCCTGGTGGACGTTCACCACTCGCATTGGACCCTCCCGCATGACGGCACCTCCCATTGATCTTATTAGTTTAGCCATGGACTAAGGCCATCAGAAGTCGTCGAAGTCGCTTCCGAAGGGCCGCTGCAGTTTCAGCTCCACAGTCTTGTAGGGCACCGGCGTGGCGACACCGTCGAGCTGCCGCTCCAGCCGCAGCTCCAGGGTCTGGTTGTTGTAGTCCCCTGCCGCGTTCGAGAGCTCCAGCACCACCTGCTGCTCCCGCTCACGGGCCTCGCTGGCCGCTGAATCCAGCAGCACGGTGCGATGGGCGCAGAGCAAGGCGCCATCGGCCTTGGCGTAGAGGCCGATGCGCAGCTGCAGGGGCAGGCGCTTTTTAGGCTCCACCGGCTCTAGCTGGAACAGGCCGAAGCAGAGCTTGCCGGTGGTGATCTTGGCGGGCACCCGCAGCAGCTCGGCCTCCACCACCCGGCTCTCGTCCTTGCGTTCGCGCTTGAGCCGGATCACCGGCACCACCACCTCCTGCAGGGAGGTGCCGCCGTGCACGAAGCGTGCGCCGGAGCCCTGGCGGGGGAAGCGATCGAGACCCAGGGGGAAGACGGCCTGCCAGTCGCCACTCAGACCAAGCTGATCGGCGCTGAACAGCTTCTGGCCGGAACGGGCCTTGATAGCGGTGCCCAGGGCGAAGCGCCGGTTCTTGAAGCTGAGGTCTCCGGTGCTGGGGAACTGGGCGCGGTCGTTGGCGTCGACTGGCTCCTGCTGGAACAGGAAGCCGTGGTCAGCGGTGATGACAACCTGGCTGCCCTTGAGGCTGGCGATCTTGCGCAGGATCAGCTCCAGCTCATCAAAGGTCTGCTCCACCGCCTGACAGGTGTCGGCCTCGCTCTCGCGCTTGTCGCCGATCCGGTCGATGCAGTTGTGGTAGATCACGATCAAGTCGTAGTCGCGGGTGAGTTCGGCACCCTCCTTGGTGGTTGCGAGGCTCAGGAAATCCTCCGCTTTGATCGCCTTGGCGCGGCCCTTGGCGTAGGCCTTGAGCAACTTGTCGCGGTTCTCAGTGCCGGCGGCGCTTTGACCATTCACCAGGGCATTGGAATCGCTGGGGTTGAGGCCCAGCTGGGCACCAGGCAGCAGCGCTGCCATCCCCAGCTGCGTGTAGCTGGGCAGCACCCCCAATAGGGCATCCACCTCGGCCTGCCAGCCCTTGCCGGCCTGGTTGTTGAGGCGATCAGCGAAGTCGCGGGCGGCCTCGTAGCGCAGGGCATCGGAGATCACCACAAACAGGCGCTTGAGGCCTTTGGAAGAGAGCGGCGCATGCACGTAGCGCATGTGGAACTCCTGCTGGCGCGGCAGGGTGCTCGAACCCCAGCTAGTCAGACCAGCCACTTGATCGCTCCAGCGGTCGGTGAGCGGCAGCAGCACGTTGTTCACGTACTGGGCCTCCAACCAGTCGCGCAGTGGCTTGAGCAGCCCGGGTTGTTGGTAGGTGCGGGCGTGGAAGATGCAGCGGCGGTAGGCCTGATCGAGGCGCCACCAGCCGTGGCAGTAGCGCTGTAGCCCCTGCTCGAAGCTGGGCACCTGCAGATCGGCCTTGGCCAGCAAGCCCCGGAAGGTGATCGCC
>JBIIRU010000260.1:0-4050 GCA_044341355.1 Cyanobium sp.
ATCGGGGCCGGTGCGGTTGGTGGATGGGGCCGCAGGCCGCAGCCTGGAGTTGCAGCTCAGCCACCCCCTTGATCTGGTGGTGATCTGGACCGAACCCCCCCGGCCGATGGTCTGCCTGGAGCCCTGGACCGGCCCGCGTCAGGCCCTGATCAGTGGCGACCGCAAGCTGGTGATTGAACCAGGGACCAGTACCCTGCTGCATACCCGCTACGCAGTCAGCCAAACCCCCACCTGAAACCGACCCTTTGCCCCCAAATGGGGGCATCGCCATTGGGGGCCGGGGGTTGAGATTGGGGGGGCATCAAAGATGCCCACGGCCATGAGCCAGACCACCTGCACCAGCCAATTGACGATCGGAGAGCTGGAAGCCAGTTATCCCATGTACTGCAAAGCGCTGCGGATCTTGATTCGCGAGGACAAATCAATGGCTGCGATCCAGCGCAGCGTCTGCTGGCATCGCCTCACCACCCTGCATCATTCCCTGCCCCAACACTACAAAGATCCCCAACACCTCTATTTCCTGCTCCGCCGTGAGCTGCAAACGCCCGTCACCAAGGGCTAGCTAAGGCCTGGCCAAGCGCTAGGCCTTGTTGGGCTAGGCGGGGCCACCACTTCCAGCATGCCCCGCACCATGTTCATGCCGCAATGGAAGGGGTAGAGCCCCGGCTTTGCTGGCAGTAAATCAATGCTGGTGGAAGCCTCCAGGGGCAGATCCAGGCTGCGTTGGAAATCGGGAAAGATCACCTGCGCCACGCAGCTGCTCGGATCGATCCTGTGGAAGGTCAAGCGCAGGGGTTGGCCTGCCACCACCCGGATCCGGGGTGGATCGTAGCCGCCATCAACCGTGATGGTCACTTGTTGCTGACCCTCCGCTCCTTGGCGGGCCGCCACCCCAGGGCCATGGGGGCCAAGGAACCACCAAAGCTCGGCAACGATCAAGGCCAGCCCCAACGCGGCCACCAGCAGCTTCAGGGCCGGGGGTTGCTCGATCGTGCGCCAGAGCGGGGCGGCCGCAATTGCCAGGCTGGAGTAGGTCATCGGCTGGCAAGTGGCAAAGGGGTGGGGCGGTAACGGCGCAGGCGCAGGGCATTGGTCAGCACCGAAACCGAGCTGAAGGCCATGGCGGCACCGGCGATCATCGGGTTCAACAACCAGCCGGTGAAGGGAAACAACATTCCGGCGGCGATGGGAATGCCAGCGACGTTGTAGGCGAAGGCAAAAAACAGGTTCTGGCGGATATTGGCCATCGTCTGGCGACTGAGCTCGATCGCCGCTGCCACCCCCGCCAGGTTGCCCGAAATCAAGGTGATGTCGCTGGCGGCGATCGCCACGTCCGTGCCGGTGCCCATGGCGATGCCGACATCGGCCTGGGCCAGGGCCGGGGCATCGTTGATGCCGTCCCCCACCATGGCCACGGGGCCCTGCCCCTGCTGCTGCAGTTGCATCACAACCGCAGCTTTATCGGCGGGGCGCACTTCGGCGATGACGCGCTCGATACCCACCTGGCCGGCCACCACCTCGGCGCTGCGGCGGGCATCACCGCTGAGCATCACCACCTGCAGGCCCAGGCGCCGTAGCGAGGCCACGGCGGCCGCTGAGGTGGGCTTGATGGGGTCGGCCACGCCGAAGCAGGCTTCCATCCGCCCGTCGACCACCACCACAGCCACGCTGCAGGCGGCGGCTTCCAGGCGCTCCACCAAGGGCTTGAGGGTTGCGGTGTTGATACCGAGCTCTTCGAACCAGCGGGGGGTGCCGACCCGCACTTGCTGGCCACCGATCGATCCCTCCACGCCCCGTCCTGCCACCGCCTCAAAACCCTCCACCGCAGGGAGTTCACTGTCCTTTAACTGGCTGGGTGAAAAGGCTGATTTGCTGCTGGCATAGGCCACGATCGCTTCGGCCAAGGGGTGTTCGGAACGGGATTCCAGCGCAGCCGTCAGGGCCAGCAGGGTGGGGGCCGGCAGCACGCCACCGGCAAGCCGCTCGAAATCGGTCACCTCCGGTTGGCCGCGGGTGAGGGTGCCGGTCTTGTCGACCAAGATGGTGCGCAGTTTGCCGGCCGTTTCCAGGGCCTCGGCGCTGCGGAAGACCAGGCCGTTTTCGGCCCCCTTGCCGGAGGCCACCATGATCGAGGTGGGGGTGGCTAGCCCGAGGGCGCAGGGGCAGGCGATCACCAGCACGCTCACCAGAAACAGCATCGCCAGCACGGGATTGCCGCTGATCAGGAACCACACCACGAAGGCGCTGATCGCCAGGGCGATGACCACCGGCACGAACCAGCCGATCACCTGATCGGCCAGGCGCTGCACCCGGGTGCGGGAGCTCTGGGCCTGGCGCACCAGTTCCACGATCTGGGCCAGCACCGTGTCCCCGCCCACCCGGCTGACACGGAAGCAGAAACTGCCACTGCGGTTCATTGAGGCGCCGATGACACTGTCGCCGGCGGCTTTGGCGACGGGGGTCGGCTCCCCGGTGAGCATCGATTCCTCCACCCAGGAACTGCCTTCGAGTACCACCCCATCGGTTGGGATCTTTTCGCCGGGCCGCACCTGTACCAGGTCCCCCACCACCACCTGAGACACTGGGATCTCAATCGGCTGGCCCTGTCGCAGCACCCGGGCGGTGGGGGGCTGCAGCTGCAGCAGCCTGCGGATGGCTGCTGAGGTTTGGCCGCGGGCCCGGGCCTCCAGCAAACGGCCTAGCAGCACCAGGGTGAGGATCACCGCGGCGGATTCGTAATACACATCGGCCGGCAGGCCTTCGGCGATCAACACCTGGGGGAACAGGGTTGTGAACAGCGAGGTGAGCCAGGCAATGCCGGTGCCGGCCGCTACGAGAGTGTTCATGTCGGCGGAGTGCTGCCGGCACGCCGAGATGGCACCTTTAAAGAAGTCTGCTCCGCACCAAAACAACACCGGGGTGGTGAGGAGCAGCTGGGTCCAGGGGCTGGTGAACCATTGCGGCAACAAGGAGTGATACCCGCCACCCAGCATGTGGGGCAGGCTGGAGAGCACCACCAGCCCGGTGAGCAGGGCAGCCAAGTTGACCTTGCGGCGCAGCAGGGTGCGCTCCCGGGCCAGTTCGCGCTCCAACGCCTCCACCGAGGCAGGACCGGCGTCTTGGTGGCAGCAGGGGGAGGTGTGGAGTTCGATCGTCATCCGGGATTGGCCCAACACGATCGAACCCTTTCCAGCCTATGGCGCCTGGCTTGGCCCAAAAGCGCCCATGAGCCCCCACATGCACTGATAAGCGGGGCTTGGCAGGGTGATGGGGGATGGCAATGTAAAGGCTCCCCCCAACGGCCTGATCGGCTCTTTATTGTTCCTGATCACGACGTCCCGGTTGGCGTGATCTCCCTGGAGCCATGACGCTTATCTTCGCCCAAACGGCCTGGCTGATTCCCCTCTATCCCCTGCTGGCGGCCGTTCTTTCGTTGTGTTGGGCCCCTGGCGGTCTGGCGCGAACCGGGCCAAGGCCCTGTGGCTATCTCAATCTCCTAATGGTGGCGGTCGCCTTTGTCCATAGCGTCGTCGCTTTCATAACCCTGCATCAGGCTAGCGGCGGAGCCACTCCTCCCTCTTTACCCCTGCATTTTAACTGGGTCTGGCTAGAGACTTCCGGCCTGCATTTGAGCTTTGATGGCATTGTCAATGAAGCGATCTTAATCGCGATGACCGTGATCACCGGGCTGCATATGCTGACCCAGATCTATGCGATTGGTTACATGGAAATGGATTGGGGCTGGCCGCGCTTTTTTGGCTCCTTGAGTTTGTTTGAAGCCGGGCTCTGCGCCTTAGTACTTACCGACTCCCTGTTCTTCAGTTACGCGATTCTCGAACTGCTCACCCTGGGCACCTATCTGATCGTCGGCACCTGGTACAACCAGCCCCTGGTTGTCAAAGGTGCGCGTGATGCCTTTTTGACCAAACGGATCGGCGACCTGGTGCTGTTGGCAGGCCTGGTGGCCCTGCTGCCGGTGACGGGTACCTGGAATCTCCATGGCTTGGAGGCCTGGGCTGCCGACCAGGCCCGCCAGGGCACCAGCTTGCC
>JBIIRU010000038.1:0-13986 GCA_044341355.1 Cyanobium sp.
AGCTTGCGGCTGGATCGGCTGCAAGGAATCGGACGACGCCAGCCACTTCTTTTGTGCTACCCATTCTACCAAGGGGTATCGAGCGAAGGATTGCTTCGCTTTCCAGTTCTTTGGTCATGTCAGTGGCTATAAATCCTGGAGCAACAGCATTCACGGTCACACCTCTGCTGGCGAATTCAGCGGCAGAACTGCGGGTTAAACCAATCACGCCTGCTTTGGCTGCACTGTAATTGGCTTGGCCTGGATTGCCCATCAAAGCCACAACCGAAGTGATGTTGATAATGCGTCCGCTTCTGGCTTTGAGCATGGGCCGGCTAACGGCTCGGCTGCAAAGAAAAACTCCGGTGAGGTTGAGGTCGATCACACTTTGCCAATCTGCTGTCTTCATGCGCATCAACAGGCCATCTTTGGTGATGCCAGCATTGTTGACAAGAATATCGATTCGCTTTTCCCGCTCCATGATTTGTTTAACCATCGCTTCCACTTCATCTTCGTTGGCGACGTTGGCCTTCAGGCTCCAGGCCTTGCCACCGGCCTCTGCGGTGGAGTTCACCAGGGCCGCTGCCGCTGTTTCGGAGTGGGCATAATTCACGACAACGGTTGCCCCTGCAGCTGCCAATTCAGCGGCGATCGCGGCACCGATACCCCGGCTGGCACCCGTTACCAGGGCGGTTTGGCCAGTCAGGGGGTGGGAATGGGACATTGAGGTGCCGAGTTTCGCCGCTGATCGTATGTCGGCCTAGCTGACTCTGTCTGCTGGGGCATCAGGCCGGCATCACTGCCACATCCACCAAAGCCTCTCCAAGAAGATTCCTTAATCGGCTCAATTGCTCCTGGCTACCCATCACAACTAGGAGCTGTCCGGGTTCAAGGCGTACGTGACCACCGGGGTTGGCAATCAGGGAAGGGGCGGAATTCCCTTCCCTGACATCCCCTTCGGGGTTGCGCACCGCCAACACCAGGGCACCACTGCGACGGCGCAGATGCAGATCTTCGAGGCTGGCTCCCTGGAGTTCTCCGAGGCGATTGGGATCGGCACTGAGCTGAAATTCCTCAACTTCGCACTCCGAGCCCGCCAGCAGCTCCATGAAACTGACGGCCAGGGGTCTGAGGGCTGTGGCGGCCATGGTGCGACCCCCAGCAACGTAGGGGCTTACCACCTGGTCAGCTCCGGCCAGCCTCAGTTTGCGTGCAGCCTCATCGCTGTCCGCGCGGGCAATCAACCGGCAACCCGGTGCCAAGCCCCTGGCACTAAGGACAACATAGAGATTGGCCGCGTTGCTGCTCAGGGCCGCCACCAGGCTGCGGCAGTGTTGGATGCCGGCTTCCATCAGGGTTTCATCCAACGTGGCATCCGCCAGCAACACCGGCAGCCCGCGCTCTTCGGCTGCCTCCTTGCTGGCCTGGTCGGTTTCAATCACCAGCAACTGCACCCCTTCACGGTTGAGCTGTTCGGCGATTTCGCGACCGATGCGGCCATAGCCGCAAAGAATGACGTGATTGTTCATGCGACTGATCCAACGGCGAAGACGGCGATCCCGCAGGTGCCTGAAATAACCTGACTCAGCCAAACCCAGCAGGCTACGGATGGTGAGTTGCACAACTACCAGTCCACCGGCGATCAGAAAAGCCGTCACCACCCGGCCCGAGGCCGTCAGGACCTTGGTGTGGGAGTCACTGAAGCCGAGGGTGCTGAGGGTGATCAGCACCATCCAATAGCAATCCCCCCAATCCCAGCCTTCCGTGAACTTATAGAGACCGGCGGCCAGATTTACCAATCCCCCCAGGGACAGGATAGGCAGCAGCCAGGATCGCCTAGATCGGCTTAACGGCGGGCGTCTCCAGCGCATTCGCCAGCTCCGAGGCCAGTTCATCGCTTGGCCGGGGAGCTGGTCTTGTGGTCAGCCAAGGCCCAGGGCTCCGAGCACGTTGTCCACACTCACCTGGGCCAGCGGTGTGGTTCCGCCTAGCCCGGTCACCCCCTCCCGTACTGGCAAGTCCTCCGCCCTGGAGCCAAGGGCCACCAAGGGCACGCCGCAGAGCAGTGCCAGTTCAATGCTGACAGGATCACTGGCTAGCACTACGTCGCTTGAGGCCACCTGGGCGGCCCTTTGGGACCATGGGGCTCCGGGGGGGAGAATTTGTTGAACCCTGAGATCGTTAAGTCTTAACTGGATTTGTTGTGTCACAGTGGCCCAATTTGTCCTGGGCCAGTCTTGGGGGCCACCCTCTGGAGCCAAAAGCAGCACGGGGCCCTGGCCTGGGGGCAGGGATTTGGAGGCTTTTTCAAGATTCGATTTAGGTAGCAGCAGGCGAAAGGCCTGGGCGTTCAGTTGAACGCCGATGGGAGCCAGATAGGGCGCCAGTCTCTGGGGGGGCCAGCCCTGGTCCAGGGGCTTGACCTTTTCGGTGGCTGAGAAGCCGGAGGCGGCCAGCCGCTTGGGGATATGGCTCATGGACAGCATTAAATCCACCTGGCGTCCCTGGGCCAGGTTGATACAGGCCTGGAAATCGGGATCCCGAACGGATCCCATTAAGTTGGTCCAGTCGGCAAGAGTGGCATCCGAGTAGTTGAAGGGGATCACCTTCTCAACGGCGGGTACGAGTTCCCAGATACCGCCGACCGAGGCAGGACAGGCCACTTGGATCTGGAACTTCAGCTGCTGGGCTGTTGCTGCCACCGCCGGCAGGGCCTGGAGCTGCCGGATGGCATCCCCTGGAATCAGAAATAAAGCGCGCATCGAGCCTCGGCTGGGCGGTGGATGGGACCGCCGCCTGATTGTATGGAGAAGAATCCCAGCGATTTGCTACCGAGGTTGGAAATCCAGTGCATTTGCTGATTGTGGCTGCCGGCAGTGGCCGGCGTATGGGGGCGACCGGCAACAAATTGCTGCTTCCCCTTGCTGGCCGCCCCTTGCTGGCCTGGACCCTGGAGGCGGCCCTCGCCTGTGGGGCTATCCGCTGGATCGGTGTGGTGGGTCAGCCGGTCGACGCGGAAGCGATTGCGGCCCTGGTGGCGGAGGTCCGCCAGGATTCAACGGCCCGATCGCCTTTGGCACCAGTGGTCTGGATCGTGGGGGGCGACACCCGCCAGGATTCGGTACGTCTGGGCCTGGCGGCCCTGCCGGCTGACGCCAAACAGGTCTTGATTCACGATGGCGCCCGCTGTCTGGTCGAACCAGAGCTGTTGCATCGTTGTTGCGCGGCCCTCGACGCAGCGACCCTGGCCGGGGCGGGCATAATTGCCGCCACCCAGGTCACCGACACCATCAAGGAGGTGGGGGAGGGCGGCCGCATCAAGGGGACCCCTGATCGCTCGCTGTTGTGGGCTGCCCAGACGCCCCAGGGCTTTGCGGTGGATCCCCTGCGCCAGGCCCATGCCAAGGCCGATGCCCGGGGCTGGACCGTGACCGACGATGCTGCCCTGTTCGAGCGACTGGGCTGGCCGGTGCATGTGTTGGAGGCCCCACCTTCCAACATCAAAGTCACCACCCCCTTTGATCTCACCGTGGCCGAGGCCGTGCTCAAGACACGTGGTAGCCGGTTCTCCCAACCGGGCCCTGGCCCAAGCGCCTGCGGTTGAGGCCCCGGCGAGGGGCCTGCTAGGCAAGAGCGGACCAACGGTGTTCGAACGCGATGGGATCTATTTGGAGCCAATGGCAGATATGGGCAGTGTTGGCGGCCGTCACCGCTGCTTTGACTTCCCTGTTGGCCAAGATAGGGGTGCAGGGGGTACCCAGCAATCTGGCTACCCTGCTGCGCACTTTGGTGGTTCTATTGTTGCTTGTGGCAGTGGTGTTTGGCCGGGGTGAATGGCAATCACCCCTCGATTTGCCCCGTCGCAGTTTGTTGTTTTTGCTGTTTTCCGGTTTGGCCACCGGGGTGTCCTGGTTGTGTTGGTTCCGGGCGATTCAGCTGGGTCCGTTGGCACAGGTGGCCCCGATCGACAAGTTGAGCGTCGTGATCGTGGCGGCTTTCGGGGTGGTTTTGCTGGGGGAAAGCCTCAACCCTTGGCAGTGGCTGGGCGTGGCGCTGATGGGTGGGGGTGCGGTGTTGGTGGCCTGGCCCTGAGCCGGCCAGATTCCCTGGGGCCCGGCAAGCTGAGAGGGTGAACGCCGTTCTTATGTTGAGCGCCCAGCTTTTCCGCCTGGAACCGGTTTGGAGCCGGGTTTATCGCCATCGCCGCATCCGAGGCGGTTGGTTCCGGGCGGTTGGGGCCCTCTTGCTGGCCGTATTGCTGGGGCTTTGGGCCGCTCCCGAAATAGCGCTGGCGGCGGCCCCGCCGCCGGCCCCGAAGTTGGGGCTCCAGGCGCCGCCGCCTGGAGCGAACCCAGGGGCTAGTTCCTCCTCTCCCCAATGGGTCACCTTGGACGGCCGGCGCATCCTCGAACTGCGTTCGGTGGCGGGAGCCCAGAGCCTGGAATCGGTGGCCAACCGCGGTTCGGCGTTGCTGCAGGCACTGGCCCAAAAGGGCACTGTCGCCCCGGAGCAATTAGTGGTCCAGGAGGACCCTCCTTATTCGATGATTGGAGTGATTGACGTCAAGGGCCAGTTCAAGCCCTTCCTGGCGGTGGATGATCGGGCGGGCCGCGCCTTTGAAATCAGCCGCCAAGAACTGGCCGAGTTGTATCGGGACCAGTTGCGGGGCGCCATCCGCCAGTACCGCAGCACCCACAGTCTCACCTCCTGGTTAAGGGGTACGGCCCTGGCCTTGCTAGTACTTGGGGCCTATCTGCTCTGGCTGCGCCTCCAAGGGGACTTTAACCAACACCTGCGCGAGGGAATCCTCCGGGGGACCACCCCCTGGCTGAGGGGGGTGAGCTTGGCAGGTAGCCAAGTGCTGGACAGCGAACAGGCGCGTGGCGCCGTGCTCCTGGTGCTGAGGGTCCTGCACTGGGGAGTTTTGCTTCTGGCCAGCTACCTGATGATTCCGCTGTTGCTCGGCTTTTTTCCGCCGACCCAGGGAATCGCTGAGGGGCTGCGGGGCCATATCCGTTTGGTTTTGGACGGGGTGCTGGAGGGGGTGGTTGCAGCCATCCCAAATCTGCTGGCAATTGCCCTGATTTTGCTGTTCACCCGTATGGCGATGCGGGCTTGCCGCACTTGGTTTGCGGCGATTGAGCGCGGCCGTTTGCAGTTTCCTGGTTTTTACAGGGAATGGGCCCGGCCCACGGGCCGCTTGGTGGCGGCGGCGATTCTGGTGGCCGGACTGGTTTCCGCCTATCCCTACATTCCCGGATCCGAGAGCAAGGCCTTCCAGGGGGCGGGCCTGTTCGTTGGCGTTTTGGCGGCCCTGGGGTCCAGTGCGGTGGCCACCAATGTCATCAGTGGGCTGATGCTGATCTACACCCGTGCTTTCCGTGAAGGCGATCGGGTTGAAATCAATGATGTGATTGGGGTTGTACAGGATCGCGATTTACTGGTGACTCGTATCCAGACACCACGTAACGAATTGGTCAGCATTCCCAACGCTACGGTGATCAGTGCTTCGATTGTCAACTTCAGTTTTTCGCGCCGGGAGATTGCCAAACCCGTGGCGCTGGCGACCACGATCACCATCGGCTACGACATTCCTTGGCGCCAGGTGCATGCGCTGCTGTTGAAGGCCGCCTGGGCGGTCCCAGGCATAGCGGCCGATCCCCAACCGTTTGTGCTGCAGATTTCCCTCAACGATTTCAATATCAGTTATGAGCTCAATGCCAGCGTCAGGGATGTCATGACTTATCGGGAAACCCTTTCGGATTTGCTGGCGTCGATTCAGGATGTTTTTGCCGAGGCCGATGTGGAAATTCTTTCTCCGACCTATGAGTGCAACCGTGATGGCAGTGCCCGCACCGTGCCGCCGCTGCCAAGCTTGGATGTCCTCAGGCATCGGCCAGGCTGAGACGGCCTGTACGTCCGTCCAGCCTGGCCAGGCTTCCCAGGGGAAGGGCCCCATTGCCAGGCCAATGCCCTACTGGGAGTTGGGCCACTACAGGAATGCCCAGGTCGGCGGTGCGCTCCCGTAACACCTGTTCGGCCGTGAAATAGTGGTGGCTCGGTTGGTCGTTGCGGTCTTGGTCGACGCAGTCGCGGAAATTCCCGAAGCCGATTCCGGCCAGTTGTTGTAACGCACCGCAGAGTCGCCAGTGGGTCAGCATCCGCTCTAGTCGGTAGGGCGCTTCTGCCACGTCTTCGAGCACCAGAATGGCTCCCCGCAGATCCGGCAGATGACGGGTCCCCAACAGGTGGGTGGCTACGGTCAGGTTGGCGGCCAGTAGGGGACCTGTCGCCACGCCGCTTTGCCAGCCTTCCCCCTCCAGATCCGGGAGTGGTTCACCGAAGAGCAGGGCCCTTAAACGGTCCCGGCTCCAGGCTGGTTCGGCGGCAAGGGTGGTGAGCAGGGGGCCATGGATGGCGCCGCCTCGCCCCCGGGCCAGCCGTTCCCACAGCAGGGAGGTGACGTCCGAAAAGCCCAGCAACCAGGCGTTGTGGTCGGGCAGGTCCTGTTCGAGCAGCCGCGCCGCACCCCAGCCGCCCCGGACACAGGCCAACAATGCCGCCCCAGCCTGGCTGCTGGTGTCACCGGGATGGAGGTCGGCGGCCCGTTGGTGGTCTGTGCCGGCCAGGAATCCCCAGCGACGTCCCACCAGTTCGGGCCGTTCTTCCACCTCCAGTCCCCAACTCCGCAGTACCCCCATGCCCAGCTGCAGCCGTTCGCCCGTTTCAAGGGCCGAACTGGCAGCCACCAGACGTACGCGGTCTCCGGACCGGAGCGGTTTGGGGTGGCTCAGGGGAGCAGCCATGGTCAGCGGCAGGCGAGGGGATCACTGCGGCACGATCAGCGCCAGCAGCATCAAGGCCCCCAGCATGACTTGATGGGTGAAATGCACGCCGTAGGCGGCCCGCGGCAGATCGGGGCGCCTCAGGATCGAGGCCTCCCGTTGCATCCCCCAGGTGGCCGCGATCCAGAGCAGCCAGAATTCGGGCATGGCGATGCCCCGCAACCAGGCAGCCGTGGCCAGGGCTGCGGCGGTCAGGCCGTAGCAGCAGGCGACCACTAGGGGCGCATGGCGACCCAGGGTGAGGGCGCTGCTCCGCACCCCGACGCGTCGGTCGTCCTCCCGGTCACTCATCGCATAGACGGTGTCGAAGCCGAAGGTCCAGCAAAGGGTGGCGAACCAGGTGAGGGCCAGGGCCGCTCCGGCGAGTTCGCCGCTGGCTGTGGCCCAGGGAATCAACACCGCAAAGCCCCAGCAGCAGGCCAGGACCAGCTGGGGTAGGGGAAACCAGCGCTTGGCGGAGGGGTAAAGCAGCACAGGGGGCAGGGCTGCTAGGGCCAAGGGCAGGGCCAGATTCCGGCCCGGGGTGGGCAGGGCCAGGACCACCAGCAGGGCGACCACTAGGCAGGCGACCAGCAGGGCGACGGCGGTGGCAACTCCGATCCTGCCGTCGGCGAGGGGCCGGTTGCGGGTGCGTTCGACAAGGTTATCGATGCGGCGATCCCAGAGGTCGTTGGCGACGCAGCCGGCACCGCTTACCGCCAAGCCTCCCAGAACAATCAAGGCAAGTAAGGGCAGCGAGGGCGGTGCTGCCGGGTTGAGCCAAAGGGCCCAGCCAGCCGGAATCAGTAAAATCAGCCTGCCGCTGGGATGGTTCCAGCGCAGCAGTTCGAGTCCGTCGCGGATTTGTTGCAATGGCCCTGGAGCCGTCCTGGCCATGGCGGATGGTCTCCTGGCGATGCTGGTGGCACCCTAGTTCGGGTCATCTTGACCGCTTCGATGGCAAAGTGACGCCGCCAAACGGTGCCGATTCCGATGGCCTCCTCGCAGGCTCCCTTGTCCGAGCCGCCCTTCCCTGCCAGCGGCGAGCGTCGGGTGGCGGCCATAGACATAGGCACCAATTCGATCCATCTGCTGATCGCTGCCATCAATCCGGCCTTGCACAGCTTCAGCGTGGTGGTGGCGGAGAAGTCCACTACCCGGCTGGGAGAGCGGGATCCGAACAATGGCGATCTCAGTGCCGCCGCCATCGAGCGTGCCTTTCTCACCTTGCGCCACTGCCGCGATCTGGCCGCCAGCCATGGGGTGGAGCAGATCGTCACTGCCGCCACCAGCGCCGTTCGCGAGGCCCCCAATGGTCGGGAGTTTGTGCAGGCATTGCAGGATCAGCTTGGCCTGACGGTGGACCTGGTCAGCGGTCCCGAAGAGGCCCGCCTGATCTACCTGGGGGTGCTTTCCGGCATGACCTTTGGGGACAAGCCCCACCTGATTCTGGATATCGGCGGCGGATCCACCGAGTTGATCTTGGCCGATGGCGGCGATGCCCGGGTCCTCACCAGTACCCGCATCGGGGCCGTGAGGCTGCAGCGGGAGTTCTGCCAGCAGGATCCCCTTCCTGCCGGCCGCCGTAGTTTTCTGCAGGCTTATATCCAAGGCTCCCTGGATCCTGCCGTGGCCCAGGTGCGACAAGCCCTACTACCCGGCGAGAAGCCCCTGATGGTCGCAACCAGCGGTACGGCGATGGCCCTGGCCTCCCTGGCGGCGGCGGAGGATTCCAAGTCACCCTTGAAATTACAGGGCTATCGCCTCGGCCGCGAGCGGATTGACCAATTGATCACCAAGCTCCTGGGCATGACGCCGGAACAGCGGCGCGCCCTCACGGCGATCAACGAGCGACGGGCTGAAATCATCGTGCCTGGGGCCCTGATCCTCCAAACCGCGATGCGGATGCTCCAGGCCAGGGAATTGGTGGTCTGTGATCGGGCCTTGCGGGAGGGCCTGATCGTGGACTGGATGCTTCGCAACGACTTGCTCGGCGATCGTTTTGCTTTTCAGAGCACGATTCGCGAGCGCACGGTGCGTTATCTGTCCCGCAACTATGGAGTGGACCAGGAGCGGGCTGACCGGGTGGCGGCCCAGGCCCTGTCGTTCTACGACCAAACCCGTGGTTGGTTGCACCATGATGAAGGTAAGGGGCGTCTGTTGCTGTGGGCGGCGGCCCAGCTACACGAATGCGGCAAATACGTGAATGTGGGGGCATACCACAAGCACACTTGGTACCTGATTCGGCACGGTGAATTGCTTGGTTACTCGGAGCTCGAACACTTGATGATTGCGGCCATTGCCCGCTACCACCGGCGGAGTCTGCCAAAGAAGCGGCATGAATCCTGGCAATTGATTGAGGGCCGTGAGGAGCGCCGGACGGTGACGTCTCTGGCTTTGTTTTTGCGATTGGCTGCGGCGCTGGATCGGCGTCCCGAGGCGGTGATTGAGCGGTTTGTTGTCCGTCAGGAGGGCTCTGGCGCTTTGGTGGTCACCTTGGAGCCCCGGCTTGGGCCAGACGGCATCTTTGCCGACCTGAGCCTGGAACGCTGGAGCCTGCTTGCCTGTGCCCCTGTGGTGCTGGAGGTCACGGGGCTGCAGCTGCAGGTGCCGGGGGCTGAGGCTTAGGAGCTGGGCTTGGGGAGTCAGCTGTTGTTGCCGTTGGTGCTGTAATCGGGGCGGCCGTTGGGGAAGCACTTGGCGAAGCCGTGGCTGTTGGCTTGAAACGGTGCCAACTCAGGTCATCGACCGGGCCAAGCGGTCGGGCGGTTCCATCGCCTACGGAGGCAAGCACTGCATAGGGGCGACCAGCAAGAACCTCAAGCCCTTGGCCTAGGGGAAAGGTTTGCTCGCCCGTCAAGGTACCTTCAAAAATCACTTTGCCATCGATCTGGCGCACTTGGATCCAACTGGACTCGGATGACTTCAGTCGCAACTTTGAAGGTGTTGCTGGTGGGGGCGCGGCGGAGCTGGCAGCGACCGGGGCATTGGGGCGGCTGGGGGGAGCGGCAGACCGGTTTGCATCGGCTGCGGCAGAGCCAGGGCGGGCCGCTCGGGAGTAATGCTGCCAGGCGTTGAAACCCAAGGCTGCGGCTAGGCCCAGGGCGCCGAGTAGCAGAGGCAGGCCCCAAAACCAGGGGGATGGGCCCTGGCTGTTGCTGTACTGGCCAGGACCTGACACCTCCCGCCGGGGAGGCAGGGGACCGGTGGGGGAGGGCTTGCTGCGGCGTGTTGGAACCGGTGGCAGGGTGGGACGGGGCTGGGACCGCACCATCAAGCGGCTGCCACGAAGAGCCTGTACGGCTTCATCGATATTTAAATCCAGGGCACTGGCCACTCTTCGTGCCAGGGCTATGACAAAGACCCCTTCGGGCAAGTGGGTATGGTCGCCGGTTTCAAGGGCCCTGAGCTGGGAGGCTCCGATCCGCAACCGCTCAGCCAGCAGTTCTAGGTCGATGCCCCGTTGGTGCCTTGCGGCCGCAAGTGTGCTGCCAAGCTTTTGCAGTTCCGGGATCGGTTCTGTCGGGGGTAACCCTTCGTTTGTCGGGGTCGTCTGCTGGGGATCCGGAATGCCGCTCAAGGAAGCCACTCCATAACCGTGACCTGGATGTGGTGATCAGTATGACTGGAGCCCGATGGCCGGAGCTCTGAGACCAAAATGAGATGGGCGATACTGGATTCGAACCAGTGACCCCTTCCGTGTGAAGGAAGTGCGCTACCGCTGTGCTAATCGCCCGACTGTCTTGGTTTTTGAAGATTTTGGCCGACTGATCATAGTTCACAGCTTGCGCCCTGGCTCGGCCGGCTCCCCCAAGGGCCGATGCTGGGGGGAATTAGGCCATATCACCGTTGAAAAGCGCCGCCTCCCCCCTTGCCGATTCGTCCAGCACCGACAACGCCACCGATGTGTTGATCGTGGGCGGTGGTGTCTGTGGCACAGCCCTGTTGTTCACCCTGGCCCGCTACACCGACCTGGCCCACATAACCCTGGTGGAGCGCTATGACCAGCTGGCCCAGGTCAATTCCAAGGCCACCAGCAATAGCCAGACCATCCATTGCGGGGACATCGAGACCAACTACACCCTGGAGAAGGCGCTGCGGGTTCAACGCACCGCCGAGATGATCGGCCGCTATGGCGACCTGCTCGATCCTGGGCGCCGCGATCGCTGTGTGTTTCGCACTCCCAAGATGGTCCTGGCCGTGGGCCCGAGGGAATGTGAGCTGCTTAGGGAGCGCTTCCAGCGGTTTTCCCCGCACTTCCCGGCCATGGAGCTGCTTGAGAAGCCGCAGATAGCGGAGTGGGAACCGGAGGTGGCCCTGGTGAATGGAGAACTGCGGCCGGAGGAGTTGCTAGCCATTGGCATCCGGTTGTCACCGACGGCCGTCGATTACGAAGCCCTCTCGCAGTCGTTCGTGGAACTGGCTAACGAAGCCGTTGCGGGCCTAAATCGTGTCGTCGACGTGCGCCTTTGCACCCGCGTCACCCAGATCGAAGCCGAGGGCGACCGGTACCGTGTCGAGCTGGCTCTTGGCGCGGCGGAATGGCCCCGGACGTGGTTGCGGGCCCGCCATGTGGTGGTCAACGCAGGCGCCCACAGCTTGTTGTTGGCGCAGAAGATGGGATACGGGTTGGAGTATTCGTGCCTGCCGGTGGCGGGCAGCTTCTACTTCACCCCCGATTTGTTGCGTGGCAAGGTCTACACCATGCAAAACGACAAGCTGCCCTTCGCTGCTCTGCATGGCGATCCGGATGTGCGCAGCCCTGGCAAGACGCGTTTTGGCCCCACGGCCCTGCTGTTGCCATTGTTGGAGCGCTACCGTCCCGCCTCTTTCTGGGATTTTCTGCGGGTGTTGCGGCTCGATGGGGCGGTGTTGGCGGTGTTGTGGCAGCTGTTTGGCGATGCTGATATCCGCAGCTACATCCTTCGAAACTTGTTGTTTGAGGTGCCCTGGCTGCGGCGGCGCCTGTTCCTTGCTGACGCCCGCAAAATTGTGCCGGCCCTGCAACTCGACGACCTGCGTTTTGCCGAGGGCTATGGCGGGGTGAGGCCCCAACTTATCGATCGTCATAACCGCCGGCTGATGCTTGGCGAGGTGTCTATCCCCGCCCAGCCTGGGCTCAGTTTCAACGTGACCCCTTCGCCGGGGGGCACCTGCTGTCTGGGCAATGCCGAGCGGGACGCTTTGGCGATCAGGGACCACCTCGGCTGTCACTTCGACCACGACCGCCTGGTGCGGGAGCTGGTGGCGGAACACGTTCGCTGCATCGAGGCGCCAACGGCCGCCTAGGCAGACCTCGACGCGTTCGAAATCACTGATTAGCGTGGCTTCGTCTTTTCTTAATGATGTCTTCTGGCCCATTCTGCTGTTGCCCCCCCGGTTCCCCACCCCGCCGATGTCTTGATCCTGGCCCTCGATAGCGGTGATGCTGCCGAGGCTCTGGCCCTAGTGGCGGCGATGCCCGCCCTCAGGCGGGTCAAGGTGGGGCTGGAGCTGTTCACGGCGGCCGGTCCCGAGGTGGTGCGACGGCTGAGGGAGCTAGGCCTGCGGGTCTTTCTTGACCTCAAGTTTCACGACATTCCGGCCACCATGGCCGGGGCCTGCCGCGCGGCGGCCCGCTCAGGAGCTGAGCTGATCACGGTCCATGCCTCAGCCGGCAGGGAGGCCCTGCAGGCCGCCCAGGCGGCGGCGGTCCAGGGAGCCGCTGAGGCAGGCCTGGCGGACTCGCCGACGCTGCTGGCGGTCACGGTGCTGACAAGTTGGGATCCAGCGCGTTTCGAGGCCGAACTGGGCTTGAGCGAATCCCTGGGGGCCCATGCCAAGCGTTTGGCAGATCTGGCGGCTGCGGCTGGCCTGGGGGGTGCCGTCTGTTCTCCCCTGGAGGTGGCGGCCCTCCGGGGCTCCCATCCCCATCCTTTTGTCTTGGTGACCCCGGGGATCAGGCCCGGTGATGGTGCCCTGGGCGATCAACGGCGGGTGATGACCCCGGCGGCGGCCCTGGCGGCCGGTGCCAGTGCCTTGGTGATTGGCCGGCCGATTCGGGAGGCAAAGGATCCGGCGGCGGCGTTTGAGGCCTGTTGCAGCGAATTGATGGCTTCATGGGGTGCGGCGGAGCCCTTCCCGTAATAAATGCGAGGGCTTTATGTGGTAGTGCTGTTGAAAATCAAGGCTGAAAAGACTCATCGAACGGTAGCCGCAGGCGAAGGCAATTTCGGAGACAGAGTCTCGTGGCTGGGGATTTTGCAGGCGATGGTGGGCCATTTCCAGTCGCTGCTTGCGGATCCACTGGGAGGGGGTGCAGCCAAAACGGTCGCGAAAAACGTACTGCAAGGTACGGCGCGAATAGTGGCTGTGATTTTCGAGATTGGTGAGGTTCAGGGGTTCGCCCAGGTTGGCGAGGATGTAATCAATAAGTTCGTCGAAGGCGTCGCGGCCATGTTCCTGGCGCAGCCGCAGCCGGTTGTGGGGCGATTCCTGCCGTAAATCCGGGATCAACATCGCCGCCACCAGCCGGTAGATCTGGTCTTCCAGGTGCATCCGATCCAGCAGGGTCTGACTGAAACCGAGAAGATCATTGCAGTTGGCCATTACCTGCCGCAGGAAAACCTGCATCGATTGGCCCGGAATCTCCGTGGGGATCTGCCAGCCATGGGCCTGGTCCATCAGCTCCTGCCAGTGGGGAGGTGCCTCCCGCCAACCGCCCATAGTCATGGCGCTGCGCTTGAGGGTTTCCACATGAATTCGTAGTACCACGCAACTCGTCAAGGTGTTTTCAAAGCTCCAGCTGGCCTTTGGTGCCAACAGCAGGCAAGTGTTCTCCCTGCAGGTCCAAAGCACACCCTTTTGGCGCACGCGTTGTTCACCGCCGTAGCCCAAGACCAGGGTGAGGTCATCGCTGGCCTGGATCAGGCCCTGGGCCGGTCCGCTGATGTAGGCAACTACTGGAAGTTCGCCGATGTGAATATTGGCACCTTGGTAAAGCCAGGGGGATCCCACTTGTATAGCGGCTTCGAATTCACCCACATCAAGGGCCCCCTCAAGAAGATGGCGGCTGGCTTCCGGGGTTTCAATGCATTCAAGATGGTTCAGAAAGGGATTGCTTAATCCGGTCTGATCACCTTGCTGGGGAGGGAGCGCTTGCTCTTTAGTGTCGACAGCTGTCTCGGTGTTTGCCCAGTACATT
>JBIIRU010000261.1:0-4041 GCA_044341355.1 Cyanobium sp.
CCGGAGTGCTCGGTCCCCTGCTCGGCCTGGTCGGAACCGTGATCGGTCTGATGCGGGTCTTGGCCAGTCTCGGCCCCCAACTGGTGCTCCCTGCTGGGGCCAATCTCAATAGCTACGGCCAGGTGTTGTTGAGTACCGCCATTGGTTTGATCATCAGTCTGATCGCCACCAGCAGCCTGTTCGCCAACCAGGGAATCCGCCAATGGCAATTGGATGGATTGCGCCGTCGCCTGCGCCTGCGGGCCCAGCCAACGAAGCCATGAACTATGCCGTGCCTTCGTTTGTTGCTCTCACCCTGCTGGTCTGTGGTGCAGTGGCGTCTTTGCCCCTTCTGGTCACCAGGACTGTGCCGAAATCCCAGCCCCCCCTCGCAGCATCACCCCTAAGCAGTCACCACTGGATAGTTGAGGCTCCCGGAGACCGTTGGTTCGTCGATGGAGATCCGATCAGCCGCTTGGATCTCGCCAATCGCTTGCGCCTGGACGGTGAACAGCGGTTGCAGCACTTTCTCCCTTCCGCTTCCCTGTCAATGGGCGAAGTGAAGCGGTCGCTGCAATGGCTCCGCAGTCTCTCCCCCAATCCGGTTTTGCTTGATCTGCCCGAGGGGGGGCCTTCCTGATGAGACCGGCCCTTTGGCTCGATTCCGTCGCCATGGGGTTGGTCTCCATTGCCCTCTGCGCCACATGCCTGGCCCTGGTGGTGATTCCCCAGCGCTTGGCCCAACGGACGGCGCTTGAGGGTGTCATCGCTCTCCATCTCGATGCCCAAGGGCAACTGCGGGTCTGGAACCAACCGATACGCCCCCAGGATCTGGGTCCCCTGCTCAGGCGGGCCCAAGCCACGGGGACCCTGGCCACCGCCCCGGTGCTGCGACTGATTCCCGACGCCGGCGTCCCCTGGGGTGTCGTGCAACAACTGGTCTCCCGTCTGGAAAACAACGGACTGGAACTGGAACTTCAATTGCCATGACCATCCCCCGCCCCCAGCTGTCCTTGCCATCGTTGAAGACCCTGCGCGGCGGCTTACCAGCCGCCGCTCCCCTGGGGCTCGCCCTAGCCGCCGCCTTGGTGGGCCATGGCCTGCTGTTGGCCCACAACTCCTCGCCCCGCAATCCCGCCAAGCCCCAGGTCCTCACTGCCGAGGACACCACCCCGGAACTGTTGCGCTTCAGTCGCCGCATGCACCAGGAGGTGGCGGCCACAACAATTCCATTGCCACCGGCCACGGCCCTTCCCCCACCTCCGCCCGACTTGCTGGGGTCCCTGCCAACCAAGAACGCCGCCAAGGCGGACCCCGCCATGTCCTTTGCCGCCGCCACGGCAAAGCCAGGCGCTCGAAACCCCGAAGCAAAGAACGCCAAAATCAAGCCAACCCTGCTGCTCAAGCCCACCAAAACCTCCTCCCAGGGTGCCCAAGGGGTGGGTATGGCCCCATCCTTGGCGATGGCCAAGGATGGGGCCGGAGCCAAAGTCCACCCCATGGCTGGGCCAACCGCCAAGGAACCAGGGGTCCAAAGGGACACCAAGGGACCAAAGGGTGCCCCTGCCTCCGGCTCCATGGCAGAGGCTGCTGAAACCACGCCCCTTGCCTTGGGCCCAAACCCCCTGCGGCTTTCCCCCTCGCCGCCTGCTGAAGCCCTGCAACGCTGGCTAGACCTGCGCAGCTCGGGCGAGGCGGCGCCATCAACCTCCGGTGCTGCGGGTCCTGGCCGCGAGCCTGCCAAGGCCAGCGACGCAGCGGCCTACCTGCGGCTCTGGGAGCAGGCTGCTCCGGCGCCGTTCGCGACCGGCAGCACGGATAGCGCCCTCAGCGAGGGTGTGCAGGCGCGCCGTCTGTCCTTGGCGGCGGCCCGGGCCCTCGGCTTTGATCCAGGCCAGCAGCAATGGCTCAAGGCTGCCGATCAGTCCCTGCTGGTTTGGATCGATGGACCCAACCTCTGGTTACTCAAAGGCCCCATCGCTCCTCAAAAGCCAGGCAATTGAACAACCGCGGCAAGGCCTAGCCCCGACTGCTCAATCCAGGGGTCCTCGGGGTTGGCTTCAGCGGGCGACGGGCAGGAGCAGTTCAATCAAAGCCCCTCCCTGGGGATGGTTGTTCGCCTGGACCCGCCCGCCATGGGTCAGGGCGATCTGCTGGACGATGGAAAGCCCCAGGCCACTGCCAGTGCGCAGACTGCGCACGCGGGAGGGATCTCCCCGGTAGAAACGTTCGAACATGTGCTCCAAATCGGCCTCACTGAACCCCGGACCCTGATCCTGAACCTCAATCCGGCACCAGTGGCGGCCCTGGGCAAGGCGGACTTCAACCTTGCCGCCATCGGGGCTGAAGCGAAGGGCATTGTCCAGCAAATTGAGCAGGGCTCGGTGCAGGCGGGATTCATCACCGACGACGACTGCGGCCGGAGCATCCAGCATCGGCTTAAGCAGGTACAAGACGATGCACCTTGCTTCGGCTAGGGGGCGCAGACCCGCCCAGACCCGCTCCACCAAAGGCGCCAAATCCACCGGTTGTAGGTCCATGCCCTGGCCCGGGAGGCTGTTCTGCAACCGGGACAACTCGAGCAGATCAACCACAAGCGCCTGGAGCCGCCGCAGCTCCCGCTGCAGACGCTCGACCAGAACCGCATTGCCACTGGTCACCTGGGCGGAAAGGCTGTCGCCCACCAGCAGCAGGGCCGTCAAGGGGGTTCGCAGCTCATGGGCCACATCACTGACCCAACGCTCCTGTTGGTCGAGTTGGGCTTCAATCGATCGGCGACTCTGCAGTTGCACCCCCACCCAGCCCCCATCGCCAGGCAGGGCAATGGCCTCCAGCTCTTCACCGCCCAGCTCCCATTCGAGTCGCTGGGGGCGCTGGTGGCGACGGGCGGCGTGGATGACTTCGCGCAGTTGGGCATCGGCACAGATTTGCTCCAAGAAAACCGGACTGGGTATGGCCGTACCCAGCTGCAGCAACCGTTCGGCCCTGGGATTGAGGAGACGAACCCCATCGTCGGCGGCCACAATCAACCAGCCACTTGGGGCGGCCTCTAGCCAACGCAACCACTGGCTACTGCCCTTTTGATCGCGGCCCGCCGGACGTTGGCGGGATTGGGCGAAGCTCCAGCCAAGGAGCAAGCCCAGGGCAAGGGCCAACGGCAACTGCATGGCAAGCACCACTCAACCGAAGCGATAGCCAAAGCCACGCACGGTCAAAAGATGCTCTGGATTGGAAGGATTGGTTTCCAGTTTTTCACGCAGCCAACGAATATGTACGTCAACAGTTTTGCTATCGCCGAAATAATCAAAGCCCCAGATGTGCTCTAAAAGCTTATCGCGACTCCAGACTCGTCTCGGGTTCTGCATAAAAAGTTCCAGCAACCGGTATTCCTTGGGCGAGAGGTTCACCTCCTGGCCGTCACGGGTGACGCGGCATTCTTCGGTGAACAGGCGCAGATTGGCATGCTCCAGGACCCGTCCTTGGCTGAAACCACCGTTGCTGCGCCGCAGCAGGGCGCGGCAACGGGCCACCAGTTCGCGCATGCCAAATGGTTTGACCAGGTAGTCATCGGCGCCCACCTCCAGGCCCAGGACCCGATCGCGCTCACTGTCACGGGCACTTACCACCAGGATCGGGATGCTGTTTTCGCTCTGACGGATTTGACGGCAAAGATCAAGGCCATCAAGCCCCGGCAGCATCAGATCCAGGACCACCAGCGAGAAGGGGGCCCGCTCGGCAGCATGCTGAACAAGGGAGAGGGCTTCCCGGCCATTACCGCTGGCAGTCACCTCGTATCCCTCCAGGGTCAGGGCTTCGCGAATCGTGTCGCGAATAGTGTCGTCATCCTCGACGACCAGCAGGGAGGCGGGCATACCGCCATTCTGCTCTAGGGAGTCTGGTGGGCTGAAGGGCACGGTGGTCAGGAACGGGGCAGGTGGCTCAACACAAGCCGGCGTTGGCCATCCAGCTGCAGCCAACCTTCTTCGCGCAGAGCACCGATGACGCGGGTTACGGTGACGCGGGTGGTGCCGAGGGCACTGGCCAGTTCCTGATGGGTAAGGC
>JBIIRU010000262.1:0-4038 GCA_044341355.1 Cyanobium sp.
TTCTTCTGCTTCCTCGGCAATCGGGTAAACGAAGCCCCGGGCCCGACCGCTCAGCACCGATTTGCCAAGGGAAAGGGCCTTGGCAGCGGCATCACCGGCCTTGGCCTTCCAGTGGGCATGCCGCTGGTTGCGCTTGCCTTTGGAGGTTTTCTTCTTAGGAACGGCCATTTCAGAACTTTTATGCCAAACAAAGATCTTCCAATGCGGCCCCTCCTTTCGTCAAATCGCTAAGATCGATTCTTGTGGTGATCTCCAGTGAGCAGCAGCCCACCGCCCGTCATTCCCGCTGGCGAACCTCCCGCCGCCCATCACGCTGCGGTGCCGGCTTTGGCCCCTGGGCAAGCCGCCAAAACTGACTCCAAGCCAGCGGCGAAACCCTTCAGCCGGACCAACGAAAACGGGGCCAAACCTTCCTTTAGCCAACTGCTCAAGGATCTCAAAGCAGGCAAGGTGAAAGAGCTGGAGCTCATGCCCCGGCAGCGGCTGGCCACCGTCTATTTCCACAACGGGCGCTCGGCTGAAGTGCCCGTGTTCAGTGACAACCAACTGCTGCTGCAGTCGGCCCAGGATGCGGGCGTACCGCTCAACGTGCGCGATGAGGTCCGCGATGACGCCGTCGCTGGTCTGGTCAGCAATCTGCTGCTCGCGACCCTGCTCCTGACCGCCATGGCCCTGCTGCTGCGTCGTTCGGCCCAGGTGGCCAACCGCCATCTCGGCTTTGGCCGCAGCCAGCCCCGACTTCAGGCCGATGGGGGCGTGCCGGTGCGCTTCGAGGATGTGGCCGGCATTGCTGAGGCCAAGGAAGAGCTTCAGGAGGTAGTCACCTTCTTGAAAGCTCCGGAGCGATTCACATCCGTTGGCGCCAAGATCCCCAAAGGTGTGTTGTTGATCGGCCCTCCAGGAACCGGTAAGACCCTGCTCGCCCGAGCGATTGCCGGCGAAGCAGGCGTGCCGTTCTTCTCGATGGCCGCTTCTGAATTCGTCGAGATGTTTGTCGGAGTAGGGGCCAGCAGGGTGCGGGACCTGTTCCGCCAAGCCAAGGCCAAAGCCCCCTGCATTATTTTCATCGACGAGATTGATGCGGTCGGCCGTCAGCGAGGCGCAGGTATTGGCGGGGGCAACGATGAGCGCGAACAGACCCTCAACCAACTCTTAACCGAGATGGATGGCTTTGAGGAGAATTCCGGTGTCATCCTGCTGGCCGCCACCAACCGTCCCGACGTCCTGGATTCGGCTTTGATGCGGCCTGGCCGTTTCGATCGTCGCATCACCGTAGACCTGCCCGATCGCCGCGGCCGTGAGCAGATCCTCGGGGTCCACGCCCGCAGCCGCCCCTTGGCCGATGAAGTTTCCCTCGCGGACTGGGCAATCCGCACCCCGGGCTTTTCCGGCGCCGACCTGGCCAACTTGCTCAATGAGGCGGCGATCCTGACGGCAAGGCGCCATCTGGCCCAAGTCAACAACCAGGCCATCGGTGATGCCCTCGAAAGGATCACCATGGGACTGACGGCTGCCCCGTTGCAGGACAACGCCAAAAAGCGTCTGATCGCATATCACGAAGTCGGCCACGCCCTCCTCACCTCCCTGCTGCCCCATGCCGACAAGCTGGACAAGGTGACCCTGCTGCCCCGCGCTGGAGGGGTCGGTGGTTTTGCCCGGATGATGCCCGCTGAGGACATCCTCGATTCTGGCCTGATTAGCCGGGCCTATCTGATGGCGAAACTGGTCGTGGTGTTGGGGGGCCGTGCTGCCGAGATGGTGGTGTTTGGTCCCAGTGAGGTCACCCAGGGGGCGGCGAGTGATCTGCAGATGGTCAGCCAGATCAGCCGGGAAATGGTGACCCGCTACGGATTCTCCGAGCTGGGGCCAATGGCCCTGGAAAGCGACGAGGGCGAAGTATTCCTTGGCCGTGACTGGTTTCGACCCCAGCCCCACTACTCCGCCGATACGGGAAATCGCATCGATCGAAAGGTGCGGGAGCTGGCCTGCCAGTCCCTGGAGCGGGCCGTTGCGATTCTGGCTCCACGGCGCGAGCTGATGGACCAATTGGTTGATCGTCTGATCGCGGAGGAAACCATCGATGGCGAAAGCTTCCGCCAGTCGGTGGAGGCATGGGAGACCAGCCATCCAGAACTGGCCCTGGCCGGGCAGGCCCTGCCGGCAGTCCGGCTGGCGGTGCCGGTGGGCGAACCCTGAGCAATCACGGATGCTTTGCTAGTGCTGATATCAGTGGGTCCCGGCAAAGCGGATGTCCAGGCTTCTTAGGTAGGTGTGCAGCCCAGAATCCTGAATCGGCAGCAGCCGGGCCATGCGTCCGCTCTCGTTGACATGGGCATGCCAATGGCCAGGAGGGGTGATGAACGCTCCTCCGGCCTGCCAGTCGATGCGATGGGGATCGCGAATTGTGCCGTCATCGTTAAGCTCCCTGCCCGCCAGGGTGTAACAGCCGGGATCACAGTCGACGATCAGATCAAGGGCCACGGATTGATGCCGATGCGGCGGCTGAACGGCCCCGGCTGGTACCAACCCGAGCATCGCCCAGAGGGTGTGACTGACCGTACGGCTTGCGGGCAGATCCTCGTGGGCCAGCAAGATGCTTAGGCGGTTGCTGCGGGCGGCGCTGGGGTCGTCTAGCAGAGTCTGCAGTTCGGCCTCAAGCAAATCGCTGGGGTAATGGCTGGCCCGAAAACGGGGCTGGCTGGGCTTCACTCCCAGATAGCTGAGCAGGGGCCCATCGTGGACCCAGTAGAGAATGCTTTCCTTGTCGGCCTGCAGCAAGGGATCTGGGCCGGCCGGCAGCACAAATAGATCGCCCGCTGTCCAGCTGAGTTCCAGTGTCGATTGATCCGGGGCGGCAGGACGTTGGAGCTGGCCCGAGCCCCGCAGCGCATAAAACAAAGAACTGGTGGCGCTGGCGGCGGCCTTGAGTTGCTCACCTGCCAGCAGCCGCAAGAAATGGGCCGCCAGAGCCGGACTGGTGGCCGGTCCTGGGCAGCCCAATTCAGCACTGAGATCAAGGGGCAGGATGGCCGTGGGTCCTGCTCCATGCAGCTCGGGGTTCCACTGCCGATAGGGGATCGGTTCGGTCAGGCCGGGCCGGATCGGATTGGCCGCTTGGCGGTAATCGAAAATCTGGATGCCGGCCTGCCATGCGTGCTGGTTTAGTGATGGCGTTGGACTCTGGCTCATCATTGCCTCCAAGCATGCAGCGAACCCTATGGGATCCAGCAGGATCTGCGACGGTTCCACGTATCAATGTTGCTGACGCTGAAGCTTGTCTTTGCTCAGACAAGCACTCATGCAAGCGGCAAAAGCACTATCGCCTTCAGCCGCCAGCGACAGCTGGCACGATGCTGACCTCATCGCCATCGGCCAGGGCCGTGGTCTGGTTGTCGAGGAAGCGGATGTCTTCGCTGTTGACATATACGTTTAGAAAACGCCGCAGTTTGCCGTCTTCATCACAGAGACGGCCATGGATACCGGGAAAACGGGCATCGAGGGCCTGCAGCAAGGCATCGACGCTGCTGGCATCAACGCTGATACTGGCTTCATCGTTCGTGAACTTTTGCAGGGGCGTGGGGATCAGAACCTGGACGGCCATGGGGGCATTGGGGGCGGGTGAAGGAGTGGTCAGACCGCTGAGGAGGCGAGACTTTCAGGCGTGGCCCGGTGCAGGGACTGGGACCGTTTCCAAGCGGCGTTGAAGCTGTCGAGCTGGGCCTCGATCAGGAAGGGTTCGCCGATCGAAGCGGCAATCGCTTCTGTGGTTTTGAGGCCGTTACCGGTGATGTAGGCGACGGTGGTCTCTTCGGGGTCAATTTTGCCCTGCTCCACCAGTTTCTTGAGCACGGCGATGGTGGTTCCGCCAGCGGTCTCGGTAAACACCCCCTCGGTTTCAGCCAGCAATTTGATGCCGTCGATGATTTCGCCATCGCTGACCGCCGCGATGCTGCCACCAGTGCGGCGGGCAATATCAATGGCGTAGGGACCATCGGCAGGGTTGCCAATGGCAATCGACTTGGCAATGGTGTTGGGCTT
>JBIIRU010000039.1:0-13917 GCA_044341355.1 Cyanobium sp.
TTACCTCACTGATCACAGAGAGGGGCGTGGCGGCGGCGAGTGAGGCGGGGCTGAAGGGGTTGTTTCAAGACCTTAGACGCGCCGACCACTTATGAACCGTAGCAAGATAGAAATGACGGCAATGACCAGCAGGATATGAATCAGTCCGCCCATTGTGTAGGAGGTGACTAATCCAAGAATCCAGAGAATGACAAGGACAATGGCAAGGGATTCAAGCATGATTTTGACCGGAATTGTGATTAACCCAAGGCAACGAAGTTGCCTTGGGTTGTAGGCTACTTTTGGGCCCACCTGAGGGCCCTGAAATAGAAGCTCAATTAAGACTGTCTGCCAGATTACCGGCGGCGTCAGAGACTTTTTCTGCGATGGATTTGGCACCTTGCTTGATGTCTTGCTGCGCTCCCTTGGCCGATCCCTGAACCTGCTTGACTTTGCCTTTGATTTGCTCGCCGGGCTTGCCAGTTATTTCACCATAAGCCGATTGCACTTTGCCCTCTGTCTCCTTGGCTTTTGCATCCATTTTCTGGGCCATGGTTGCGAGGATCTGGGGGGTAGTTGCGTGATTGTTGGTCATGGCTACCGCAGGCAATGGCATCAGTATCCAGGAAGCCAAGCATATCAAACTTGCCAATAGTTTCACCGTTAAGGTTTTCAGAATTGCAGCAAGTTGCTTGGCAGGAATTTCCATGGAGCCTCATGTCTGTGGGTTGTTTTCATCCTACCTATTTCATGTTGTGCCCGATCTCAGGGCTGACCCTTGAGGCTTTCGGAGCCTGTCTTCTTGGTTAAAACTCATGCAACGCAGTTATTTGCGGCGAAGCTACAGATTATGAACGAATTATTTTAATTGACATGTTTCGGCAGGACTGTTATGTGGTGTAACTGTTAATGGTTGTATTTGTACTCATGCAAACAGGCCCAGTCTTGCCAGGGTTGGGACTTTCCGCCCATGAAGACCGAGTGGCGGGGCTGCTTGCCCGTCAATAGCTTTCCCCATCCCACAGATTCGCCATGGTGTAAGGCCCACCCTCCAGGCACCAGAAGCGCCCATCAATCAGGCGATGCTCCCCATCAATAGCGTCCAGGCGCGCCATCTCATCTTTATTGAGAACCATGGTGGCGGCGGCCAGGTTTTCGGCCAGTCGTTCGGGATGCAGGGATTTAGGAATCACGGCGGTGCCACAGTCAATCCCCCAAGCCAGCAGTACCTGGGCTGGCGTGATTTGCCGTTCCGCCGCGATCGCCACCACCACCGGGTGCTGGAGCACCACCGGCGGACGGGCGTCAGTACTGGCCCCGAGCGGGGCGTAGGCGGTGAGCTGGATGCCGGAGGCTTGGCAGTAGCTGAGCAGATCGTTTTGCTGCAGCAGGGGGTGGCGCTCTACCTGCAGTACCTCCGGCTGGATTAGGGCCGAAGCGGCCAGGGCCATCAATTTGGTGCGGCTGAAATTGGACACACCGATGTGCCGGGTCAGGCCCGCTGCTATCAGATCCTCCATGGCGGCCCAGGTGGCGGCCAGGGGCACCTGGGCAAGACCGTATTGGTCCGCTGCGCTGGTGGGCATGGCCACGCCACGGCGCTGGGCCACGGGCCAGTGCATCAGGTAGAGATCCAGCTGCTCCAGGCCCAGATCCCCCAGGGTCCGCTCCAGGGCCGGACGCACCTCCTCTGGTTCATGGCAGTCATTCCATAGCTTGGAGGTGATCCACAGCTCCTGGCGCTGCACGTTGCCAACGTCAATGGCTCCCTTGATGGCTGCGCCGATCTGGGCCTCATTGCCATAGATCGCGGCGGCGTCAATGTGGCGGTAACCCAGATCCAGGGCGCTGCGCACCGTGGCGGTGGTCTGCTCAGGCGGCAGCCGCCAGGTGCCCAGGCCCTGGGCCGGCATGGCGTCGCCTTGGCGGAAGTTGAGGTTCGGCATGGGTGGGTGGGGGTGGAGAGAAGCCATGGCTGGCCGTTGGCGGGGGCTACGTCAGGGGAGCTTCAGGCCATTGAATGCACCCCGATCAGGTTCCCTTCGGTGTCGATCAGCAGGGAGATGAAGCCAAATTGGCCAATCGATTTCTTGGCGGCGTAGATCTGGCCGCCGGCAGCAACTGTCCGGCTCTCTTGGATGGTGGTGTCGCTGCTGCTGAAGTAAGCCAGGGTGCCGCCCCCACTTGAGGACACACCATCCATCTTGACCAGGGCGCCACCGGCACCCCATTGGCCGGGAGCGGCGGGGAAGGCCCACATGGGGATCTCGGTTTGCAGTTTCTCGAGCTTGAAATCAAACACCGCTTCGTAGAACGTTTTGGCCCGTTCAAGATCCTGCACATAGATCTCCACCCAGGTGAAGGGATTGGCGGCCATGGTGTTTGCTGACGAGGGTTGGTGAGAAAGCTTAAGTCCGTCTGGGGGCCGAGGCCTATTCTGCGACGCTTGTGAATCCTAGAGAGATGTCCGCTGCATGACAGATAATCTTCATGTATTAAACAAATTTTTGTCCGGAACATTAATGGTCTTGTTCGCTCGTATGACAGTTCTTCGCAGCAAGCTTCGCGTAGTTTGAAATGGTCCTGAATCCCCTTTGGCTAATGACTTAGTCAGCCCAAAGTACATCGGGAGCGCCAACCAGGCTTGCTACCCCTCACAGCTCCAGCTCCAGCTCCAGCCACAAGTACAGCTAAAAGCGTTGAACACCTAGGCAACAACGTGTCAGTGCGACTCTACTTGTGATCACCTAACCATCAACCTCCTCCAACGAGAAGAACCATGAGTGAGTATCTTTCCCAAGGCGTCGATGAAGTGCCTGATTTTACAGCTGCTGGCTTTACTGAAAGCAGTGAAGTTACCGCCAATGCGGAAACATTCAACGCGGCTCTTGCCACGCTTCAGGATGTGGAAGCCCTGGCCATTTCGGGCTGCGTGACTGCCAGTGTGCGTGGAAATCAAATTTGCTTTTCCATTCCCATCTTTGGCAGATTTTGCTTCCCCTCCCCTGTCCCCATCCCCGCTCGTGCTCAGGTTAAAGCATGCTTCTCAACCTGTGGAAGGATTATTCCAACTGGCGCAAAAGTAACAATTTACCTTAATGGTAGGGCTATCTTCACGAGAGCGGTTGGTCGCTGTTGATCGTTGACGGGCAGCCGGAAGCGCTTCCAGCGTTATTTCCCTGCTCAGCAATATCTTGTGCCATGGCATTTCAATGACCTGCCATGGCCAAGCCGCTTTCAGGGGCAGATTTGCCACTGCCCCTTCTTCCCAACCCACCTGTAAGCAAAGGATTACGCCATGTGCGAATGCGAAAAACAACCGAATAATCTCTCAGCTGCTGAAGTCCCAGACTTCAGCGAAGCCGGCTTCACTGCCAGCAGCGAAGTCTCCGCCAATGCGGAAACATTTAGTGCTGCTCTTGCCACGCTTCAGGATGTGGAAGCCCTGGCAATTTCGGGCTGCGTGACTGCCAGTGTGTCTGGAAATCAAATTTGCTTTTCCATTCCCATCTTTGGCAGATTTTGCTTCCCTTCGCCTGTCCCCATCCCGGCTCGTGCTCAGGTTAAAGCATGCTTCCAAACCTGTGGAAGGATTATTCCATCTGGCGCAAAAGTAACGATTTACCTTAATAGCAGGGCTATCTTCACGAGAGTGATCGGTCGCTGTTGATTGTCGTCTGGTAGCCGGAAGTGCTGTCAACGTCATTTCATTCAGCATCAAATTGCAGTCCCATGGCATGTCAATGACGTGCCATGGGACTGCCTCTTTGAGGGGCAATTGTTCGCTGCTGCCCCTTTTTTCAACCCCTCCGAACGCCCAGGTACCAATACCGGTGCAAAACCGGAAGCAATCCATACCGCCACCAATGCCCATGATGACGGCATGGATTGCTTGATGTCAGGGTGCCTGCACTCGGCCCGCACCAACCGCCGTCGCGGGGAAGGGAAGACGACGAGCTCCAGCACGCAGTTTATCCCAGAGTTTCTTGCCTCGCAAGGAAGGATTGCTCTGGGCCCAAAGGGCCGCGCATCCAGCCACATGGGGTGTGGCCATGCTGGTGCCACTGATCGTGTTGTAGCGCTGGGGCCGTGGCCAGCTCGAGAACACATCGCGTCCGGGACCGGCAATTTCAATTTTTCCGAAGTTGGAAAAACTGGACGGCCTCAAATTCGAATCCAAGGAGGCAACGGCCATGATGGTAGGCGAATTGGCGGGCGCACCGGTGTTGGATGCGGCATTACCGGCCGCTGCCACAATCAGCAAGCCACGGCTCAAGGCGATGTTGCCCGCGTTGGTGTACGCCGTCTGCACGGGAATTTGGCCGCCCAGGGACATCGAAATCACCTGACATCCCTGGGCAATGGCCCAATTCATGCCCGCCAGCACAGTGGCGGTGGTGCCACCGCCACTGTTGGTTAGCACTTTGCCGATGTGAATGTTTGATTGGTGGGCGATGCCGTACCGAGGCGTAGTACCCGCTGGTGCTTTCGGACCGCAAGCGGTGCCCGTGCAGTGGGTGCCATGACCATTGAGATCTTGAACTGGCTGGCCGACAAAGGTGGCGGAAACGATGGGACGGCCCACAAAGTCGGGATGGCCGATATCAAATCCCGTATCCAAAATCGCGACCTTGATGCCACTGCCGCTGAAGTTGCTGACATTCCCCCGGGTGGCCACCAAGCCCCAGGTGGCACCAAGCACCTTTTCTCCAGTTCCATCTTCCCCTCCTCCTCCTCCTCCTCCTCCATTGCCCCCGTCTTTATCTGCTAGGTCATCGGCGATCACCTGGGCCGCTCTGGCAAAACCGCGCAGATAATCGGCATTGGAGGCGAAAACAAAATATTCCGGTTCTACGGAGGCGATGGCGCCGCTGTCGGCCTCGGCAGAGAGCAGGCCAGCCATTCCGATCTCACGAAAGGCGGAGCCACTGATCAGGGCCGTATTTACTTCAGAGAAATAGAGGGAGCCCCCGTCTGCCAGTGTTTCCATGTCCACGTCCTGATTGGCGAAATCTCGCGAATCAGCTCCATAAACGCCACAGGAACGCAATTGTTTGAGACCGGCTGATTCTTGCCCTTCATTGAAGGTGACCACATAGCGGCCTGTTTCCAGGTTGTCGCCGCCGCGATCAAGGGAGGCAAGCAGCAGATCATCCACACTATTGGAGATGGGGAATTCACCCTCAGGCTTGGAGGAGTCGGCTAATGATCTCAAGTCAATGGCCATGATGCTTATTGGGATGGACAAGCCAATTAAAGCTGATATCCGTTATACTAATCGCAATGTACATGATTCGTAATGCGTCATCTCTATTGGGCTCTTTCCGCTGCCAGGCAGGCACCCGGAGGTCAGTGGCGGCGGCATAGCCAGATGGGCATGGACTTCCCGCTCGCTGAGGGAGTCCCTATCTCCCTGCCCGAAATGCTGAGTACCCGCCCCCGTTCAGCCAGCTGGGATCGGTGCCGCTCGGACGCCTTGGCTAGAGCCAAATTGTTCCCCTCGCTGGGTAGGTAGGAGCACACCAGCAACAGGCAGTGGATCGCCGGCTGCTTTTACAAAAGATCGCTAATCAGACATTCCAGCGCATAGTTGCTATTCGCCAGGCCAGGCAGGTCGCTCTTGCCCAGGATCGCCATGTCGAAGCGTGTCGCGGTGTCAATGATCACTGCGGAGGCGCTCCAGATCAGGTGGACACAACTGCGGGATCCCACAACCAGGAAGGAGGCATTCGGCATGCGGGGGGAGGCAACCAGGGATCGCCGCCCACCGCAACCGGTGCTAGTAGAATTATTTAGTGGAGCGTTTGCGGTAGTGACCACTCCCCTCCTGGATTTCATTGAGGTGTACGAAGGGCTGGTTGACCCCGCCATCTGCGCGTCAATCTGCCGCCGTTTCGACAGCTCGGCCCATGGGGAGGGTCTTGTAGGGTCTGGTCTTTACCCAGACTTGAAAAAGAGCCGTGATCTGGCGATCACTGGTCTTGTCGAGTGGAACGACATGGCCGCCTTACTTATGGAGGCCGTACTCAAAGCTTTGTTGCGCTATTTGCGAAAGTACCCCCACGTGCTGGTGGCACCACTGGTCCTGGAGCATTATCCCGAAGATGGAGGCCCATCACAAAGGCTGGGTGTTCAGGAGCTGGCCGCTCTGGACGATGCCAGCTTGCTGATGATCGTTCAACAATTGCTGCGGCCTGGAGCCATCAACCTCCAGCGCTACACAGCTAACAAAGGAGGCTATCCTTATTGGCACTGCGAGTTGTATCCACGGGATGCTAATGGGGAAACATTGCATCGCACACTGTTGTGGACAATTTATCTTAATGATGACTTTCTCAAGGGCGAAACCGAATTTTTCTACCAGCAAAAGAAGGTGATCCCAAAGGCCGGCAGTGTGTTGATCGCCCCCACAGCCTTCACCCACACGCATAGGGGCAACCGCCCCAGCGGCGGTGACAAATACATAGCCACGAGTTGGATCTTGTTCAACCGGGCTGAACAGATCTACGGCAGCGGTCCCGCCTGAACGTTGCCTAGCGCCTCAGCCTCGCGAATTCGCTGCCGGAATCTGCTCATGGAGCAGCAAGTGAGCTATGGCAAGGACCCGTGTTACCAAGTGATGCCGGTGCTGGGGTCAGGCAGCTGGATTGGCTGATCGGGCTCAATGGACTGGAGAGTCGGCAACACCTTCAATTTCTCCACGGTGCTGTCGCTGGCTTGGCCCGTGATGACCCCCACGTCCCCAAGTACCTGCTCGACCACGAAGCCCTTGGCTCGCAAGTCCTCAGCGATCTGTTCGGGCGATGCGTCGCCCGTGAGTGTGACAATCCATCGACGCGGGGCTGCAGGGGCTGGAGTCGGCATGGCCAGGGAGCGTGGTTCCTTCAAAACCCTAACAAAAATCAGTCAAAAGGCTGTCCTGAGATGGATGGCTCCGTTAGGTACCGTTGCGCTGGCAGGGACGCATCAAACCGTAGGTGAGGTAGGGGCGAGAGTAGCCCTAATCCAGATAAGGAGCTCAATCTAGTCAATTTTTTGCACTATGCTGTCCTGGGACTCCACCGCAGTGCGGTTAATCTAAATTTTTCCCTATTCTTATTGACGTGATTTGGTGTATTGAGATCGCTTGTATGGCGACACCGAGATCCCAGCCTAGGTGGACCTGATCTAGGTTATTTGCCCCACCCCTCCAAAACCAGCTTGCCGATGGCATGGCCGCTTTCCAGGTGGGCATGGGCCTGGGCGAGGGTGTCGGCGTTGATGGGGCTGAGGCGATCGTGGCAGGTGCTGCGCAGGACGCCGCTGTCGACCAACTGGCTGATGATGCCCAGGATCACGCCATGCTGGGCCATGTCAGCGGTGCGGTATTGGGGGCGGGTGAACATGAATTCCCAGGCGAAGCGCACGCTTTTGCTCTTGAGCACGTTGAGATCGATGGGGGTCAGGTTGCCCACAATGCATACGATCGCCCCCTGGGGTTTGATCAACTCCGCCATCACGTTCCAATAGGAGTCGGTGTTGCTGAAATTGGCGATCACGTCGACTTCGCTGTAGCCCAGGGCCGTTAACTGGGGGGCCAGGGGTTGGCTGTGGTCGACCACGTGGCTTGCCCCCAGTAGATGGCACCAGCCGCGGCTTTCCGGCCGCGAGGCCGTGGCGATAACCTCCAAGCCGGCGCGACGGGCCAGCTGGATGGCAATCGAGCCGACACCGCCGGCACCACCGAGAATCAACAGACTGCGACCGGCATTCGCGCCTTCGCTGTCAATGCCGATGCGCTCAAACAGGGCCTCCCAGGCGGTGAGGGAAGTGAGGGGTAGGGCGGCGGCTTCGCCAAAGGAGAGGCTGGCCGGTTTGATACCACAAAGGCGGCCATCCACCAGCACCTTTTCGGCGTAACAGCCGGGAC
Organism: Cyanobium sp.; assembly: GCA_044341355.1. Lineage (GTDB taxonomy): Bacteria > Cyanobacteriota > Cyanobacteriia > PCC-6307 > Cyanobiaceae > Cyanobium. The sequence goes on from JBIIRU010000039.1 coordinate 7,889, forward strand.
GGGTGATGTCACCGGCAAAAAAGACAGCGTCACCAGGGGAGAAACCACGGACTGCTCCACCCACAGCCTCAACCACCCCGGCCCCATCCCAGCCCAGAATCCTCGCTGCGCCAGGCTCTAGGGGCAGGGTGGCGCGCACCTTGGTGTCCACCGGATTAACCGCCACGGCCTCAACGCGGATCAGCAAATCCTGATCGCCTGGGATGGGATCGGCCAGCTCCCGCGGTTCAAATGCGTGGCAGTTACGGTTGGATAGGTTTCGGGTAACGACGATGGCTTGCATTGGGGGGTCTCGGACTTGCACCAGCCTCGGCCCTGGCAGCAACAGTTGAAGGACTAGTCGCCGGACGGCTTCGCCAGCCGCTTTCGCCCCTGGTGATTTTTCTGGGGGCTGGGCTAAAGCTTATTTGTGAACTGGAGCGGCTAAAAAATGCTAATTTTAATGGCCTAGATCGGTCAATTTAATGTTTTGTTTTGTTTTAATAGATTTAATCAACAAATTTTGTCATTGACACCAATGCTCGACTCTTGATGGCAAAGCTGCTATTGCTTGATTGTTTGATTTATCTAAAGCCCATGGGGAAGGTCAAGGCTTCCCCATGGGCCTTGGGCCACAATGACAAATTGGGTCCCAGCAACAAGATCCCGTTGGCGGCTCAACGTGGTCTCAAAACCAGCGGTACGTCATCCCGCAGACCCTCTAACTGCGAACGGGCCAGCTCGGCCAGCTGCCGAGGGGGGCAACGAGAGATCAGGAGGGCTGCTCCCTGTTTGGGGCAGGGTCAAGGGCGATGTGGTTGAGCAGGGTTGTGATGAAGGCGAAGAGCAGGAAGGGCAGAGACAACACGAAGATCATGCCGACCACCACCAGGGCGAAAATGGGGTTGTTGGCCCCCATTAGGGCCAGCCCGGCCGCCAGGCTGACGAAGATCACCAGCAGCCAGACGATGATCTGGGCATAGATGTCCCCAAAGGTGAGGGTGCAACGGAACTGATAGGGCTGCGGGAGCTCCATGGCGGATCGGCAGGGGTACTCCCCCAGCTAAGGAAAGTTCGGTCGCCTTGGGCCAAGAAATCAACAAGTATTCTCAAGACGGCGAGTTGATTAGGCTTGAGCTCCCGTGCCATCTGGACATGACTCCTCACGATTTGGGCCAGTTGGTTCTTCTGCTCTTGCCGGGCATGGTCCTCTCGGTCGTCCTGTTATTCACCTTTGCCGCAGGCGGCTGATGGTCCCCTAGGCACTGCCTTTAATCAGCTTTTCCACATATTCAGCTGCTAGGTCAGCGTTCTCGCTCCCGTCTGCATAGGGTGATGGTCGAATGGGTTGAAAACCTTGACCTTGCGCGCCTCGGTGATCACTTTTTTGGTCTCCGTTGGTCTCATATTGATCGGCCTTGTCGTCGGCCAGAGGGTTGACATGCTACCCCTTCAGGCCAGTGTAAATGCTCCCGTTTATGACGAATTGTTTCGGGTTCTATTCAGCATCGGCACGATGCTGTTCTTAGGAATTATCGGATTGTTGTTCTACAGCTTGGTGCGTTTTCGTCGCCAAGCGGGGGACTTCGGAGACGGAGCGGCCATCGAAGGTAATTTGCCCTTGGAAATTGTGTGGACTGCCATTCCCGCCGTAGTGGTTTTATTTGTAGGTCTTTATAGTTATAACATCTATGAGCGCATGGGAGGCATGGCTCCATTGGCCGACCATAATGTTATGCACTCAAACCCTGCCAGCGATCCAGGCTCTAGTGATCGCGTCTGGGGTGGCATCAGCACTATATCAGGCGAAAGTGCTGATTTGACTGTGGATGTAACTGCCCTCCAGTTCGCCTTCATTTTCCACTATCCCACCGGCAATATCACTTCGGGAGAACTGCATGTTCCGGAAGGTGAGAAGGTGGAGTTGCGGATGAAGGCTAACGATGTCATCCATGCCTTCTGGGTCCCCCAGTTCCGTATTAAGCAAGACATTATTCCTGGCCAGCCAACGGTTCTCACCTTCACCGCCAACCGCCCAGGTACCTACCCGATCATTTGCGCCGAGCTGTGTGGCCCTTATCACGGTGGCATGCGCACCTCCGTTGTGGTCCACGACCGCGGGGATTTTGATCAATGGCTCACTAAAAACACCCCTCCTGTCACCTAAACCACCAACCATTCGCCCATGGAATCCACTACAGAATTGCCCGTTTCCCTGCTTCCTAACCATGGTAGTTGGCTGCGGTATTTGAGTTTTAGTCTCGATCACAAGGTCGTAGGTATCCAATATCTTGTGACCGGATTTCTTTTTTATTTCGTTGGTGGTGTCTTGGCGGGGATGATCCGCACCGAACTGGCTACGCCCATATCTGATTATCTGAGCCGTGAAGTTTACAACGAAGTTCTTACCATGCATGGCACGATTATGATTTTTCTTTGGATCGTGCCCGTAGTCAATGGGGCCTTCGGAAATTATCTAATTCCTTTTTATGTGGGCGCCCGAGACATGGCTTTCCCCCGGCTCAATGCCGTTGCCTTCTGGATGATTCCCCCCGCAGGCCTCCTCCTGATTGCTAGCTTTTTCATAGGTGGGGCCTCCCAGTCTGGTTGGACCGCCTATCCCCCGCTTAGCCTAAGGACGCCCGCTTTAGGCCAGTTGATCTGGATCTTTAGTGTTCTGCTTTTGGGCGGAAGTTCGATTTTGGGTGGCATTAACTTTATTGTGACCATCTTGAAACTACGGCGGCCCGGTTTGAAAATGATGCAATTACCTATGTATTGTTGGGCAATGTTGGGAACTAGTGTTTTGGTGGTGTTGTCCACCCCAGTTTTGGCCGGAACTCTGGTGATGTTGGCCTTCGATATTGTTGCCCATACTGGATTCTTTAATCCAACTATTGGGGGTAATGCGGTTGTTTATCAACACCTGTTTTGGTTTTATTCCCATCCTGCTGTTTATATTATGGTATTGCCTGCCTTTGGTCTCGTCAGTGAAATACTGCCAGTGCATGCCCGCAAGCCACTGTTTGGCTATACCACTATGGTCTATTCGATTTTGGCGATTGTTTTTCTTGGACTTATCGTATGGGCCCATCATATGTTTACTAGTGGCACGCCGCCATGGATGCGTCTGTTTTTCACTATTGCCACTTCTTTCATTGCTGTTCCTACAGGTATCAAATTCTTTAATTGGCTTGCCACTCTGTGGGGAGGCAAGATCGCCCTCAATAGTGCAATACTATTTGCCTGTGCTTTCATAGTTAATTTTGTGCTTGGAGGTATTACTGGTGTAGCCCTTGCCCAGGTCCCATTCGATATTCATGTGCATGATACTTATTTTGTGGTGGCCCATTTCCATTATATTGTATATGGAGGAACTGTGTTTATAATCTTCAGTGCTATTTATCACTGGTATCCAAAGTTTACGGGCCGGATGCTTAATGAGCCTTTAGGTGTCCTCCATTTTGTACTCACATTTGTCGGTTTTAATCTTTGTTTTGGGCCCCAGCACTGGCTGGGAATGAATGGCATGCCTCGGCGAGTTTCCGAGTATGACCCCCAATTCACCCTTATGAATCAGATCAGCAGTGTGGGGGCTTTATTGATGGCCTTGAGCACCTTGCCGTTTCTCATCAACGTTATCCACAGCGCCTGGCATGGTCGGCTGGCAGGTGATAATCCCTGGCGTGCTCTGACGCCGGAATGGCTCACCAGTTCACCGCCGCCGGTAGAGAACTGGGCTGGACCGGCTCCCCATGTAGAACATCCCTACGGCTATGGACTTGTGGAGACTACCCCATGACCAGTCTTTCTTCCGCTTCCAGTACCACCACCTCAATGACTGCCCAGGCGATCGAGTCGACCCCAGATCTGCAGTCCTCCAGCGACCAACACCCATTAGGCGATCACGAAGAGCATCACGGCGATTTCCGGATGTTTGGTCTGGTGCTTTTTCTTGTCGGAGATGGCATGACCTTTGCCGGGTTGTTTGCGGCCTATCTCACCTTTCGGGCCGTTAATCCCTTGCCCCCCGGCGGTGTTTATGAACTTGAGCTTTTGCTTCCTACTATCAACACGGCCCTGTTGGTGGCCAGCAGCTTCACGTTCCACCGGGCGGGTCGGCAACTGCGTCTTGGCGAGAGCTTTAGCTGTCGCCTGTGGTTGTTGATAACAGCAGGGATGGGGGTAGCTTTTTTGGCTAGTCAGATGCTGGAGTACTTCAAATTGCCCTTTGGACTCACATCCAATCTTTTTGCTAGCACCTTCTATGTTTTGACTGGTTTTCACGGTTTGCATGTGACCCTAGGAGTAATGATGATTTTGATCGTTTGGTGGCAAGCCCGCTCCGGCGGTTCAATCAACCGTGATTCCCATTTTGGCTTGGAAGCCGCCGAATTGTACTGGCATTTTGTTGATGGTATATGGGTCGTTCTGTTTGGGATTATCTATCTACTTTAAGATTGCTCGTTCATCTTTTAAGTATTTCATATTGGCAAAGCGATTTTTTCAGCCTTTACATTAATGATCTCAGTAGGTTTTGCTAGCCATGCCGCAACTTTTCGGGAGTCGCTGCGGATAGTAGCAGCTTACCCACATGTAAATGTGATAAATTTGTACTGATCTCAGGCCACTGGCCCGATCTGAGGACAGTGTGGCCATGGGATCTCCGATTTTAATCCTTGCAGTTTAATTTTGGCAGAGGGTCTTTATACCGCTGGCTTTTTAGCGAAGTCCTTGCCCCACAAAGACCCCAAAAACCAGATCCGAAAGGAAGCGGCTGCAGAAGGGGGGGCAAGTACAGGGGCAAATTTAGAAAAGAGTGGATTTGGGGCTGATCTGGCGCAGGGCCCGGATGCGCTTTTCGATCGGCGGATGGCTGGCGAACAACCGTAGAAACCCTGGCGGTTCGTTGATTTTCAGTGTCGCCAGGGTAGGTTCGTCACGGGGATCCTGAAGATTCTCCATATTTCCGAGCCGGGACAGGGCGCTTGCCATGGTTTCGGGGTTTGTGAGGCGGGCGGCTCCGGCATCGGCCCGGTATTCCCGGTGCCTGGAGAACCACGCCGTTACTAGCGAACCCAACACCCCTAACAGAATCTCGAGGGGCCACACGAGCAGCATCGTCGGGGGTGGTCCGTATTGCCTCCCTTCCTCGTTGGAGCGATTGGGCAGCAGAAATACCACCGCCCGCGACAGGAACATCACGAAGGCGTTGATCACCCCTTGCAGCAGGGTCATCGTCACCATGTCGCCATTGCTGACATGGCTCATCTCATGGGCAAGCACTGCTTCCAGTTCGGGTTCGGGCATGCCCTGCAGGATGCCGGTGGACACCGCAACCAACGCCCGACTGGGGGAGGGGCCGGTGGCGAAGGCGTTCCATTCCGGAGATTCATAGATTCCCACTTCGGGCATTGGCACGCCGGCCCGCTGGGCTAGCCCGGCCACAGTGTCATTGAGCCAGCGCTCGGTGCCGCCGCCCCCCTGTCCCACCAGCTGGATGCCCATCATCCGCTTGGCCGATTCGGCGGAAAACTGCAGGGAAATCCAGGCCCCCACTACGCCCCAGAAAAACGAACCGATCAGCAGGGGCAACAGGGGCAGATCCGGGGGGAGCAAGCCAATGGCCGTGAGCACATTCAAGATCAGCGAGATCGTGAGCATCACCGCCAGGTTGGTGAGCAAGAACAGCAGCGTGCGCAGCGCCATGGAGCGGTGTGAAGAATCTGGGGACGTTTGGCCGGTGGGAGCTAGGGACTCCCCGTTCAGATTAGACAGACTTCTTGCTTTTTTAAACACTGTTTTTTGCCTTGGGGTTGCCGACCCCCCCGCCTCCGGCCGCTCGATTGGCCGATGCGTCTCTTGATAGAGCCCAGGACAACGGGTCCGTGCCTGCCTTGCCGTGGGGCTCTAGGCAGATGCCGGCCCCCCTGCCCCCTAGCCTCTTGGCCCTGCAGCTTCCCTGCCATGCCCGTCCAAAACCGCTGGTCGGATAGCGACGCCCACGAGGCGATCGCCCGCTACGGGGCCCAGGGAGTAGGCCCCGATCT
>JBIIRU010000040.1:0-13912 GCA_044341355.1 Cyanobium sp.
ATCAATCACCCGCTGTGCCTCCACTGGATCCATCGTTCCAAGGTGCAACACCACGGTCTTGAGTTCCTGCACCGCCTGCAGCGCCAGCGGCGCATCCTCAAAGCGGGCGGGGGTCATCACCAACACCTCGGGCAACCGCAAACCGAACGGGGTCTCCATGGACGGGCTGGCAAGGGTCTTTGCGAACGGGCGTCCTGGCGACATCCGGCGGCGGGAAGCCACCGTAGGCGAGATTTCTGTAGGGGCCAAAGTCCTCTTCTTGACCACTCTTTTCCCTATGTCTGCCTGTGGTTGACCCCTTACTGGCACCCGGCTCCCCCAGCTCTATCCAGCAGAGCGGTCTGATCCTGCGTCACTGGCCCCAATGGCTGCGGCAGCAGACCAATCCGGCACTGCAACCGGAGCGGCTGCTGGCCCACCTGCGTCAGGAGATCCCCTGGCAGCAACCCAGCATCCGCGTATACGGCCGCATTCACCCCATCCCGCGCCAGAGCTGCTGGATCGCTGACGCCGGCTGCCAATACCGCTATAGCGGCTTGCTGCAGACACCAGAACCCTGGAGCGCACCGCTACTGGCCCTCAGGCAACTGCTGGACTCAACCCTGGCCTGTGGCTTCAACAGCCTGTTGCTAAACCGCTATCGAGATGGCCTCGATCGCATGGGCTGGCATGCCGATGATGAACCAGAGCTGGCTGCCGATCACCCCATCGCCTCCCTCAGCCTGGGGGTGAGCCGCAGCCTGCGTTTTCGGCCCAAACCTGCCCCCGCCGGCCCCGGCGATTGCCCCCCCTTCTGCCTGGAATTGGCCGACGGAGACCTGCTCGTCATGGATGCCCCCACCCAAAAGCATTGGCTCCATGCCCTGCCCGAACGTCGCCGGGTGTTGGGCGAACGCATCAACCTCACCTTTCGGCGCATCGAGACTACTTAGGCCGATCCGCCTGCCCCATGGGGGCCCGGGTTCAGGCGAGAACGGCGATGGCGTCGATCTCGACGCGGGCGCCCTTGGGCAAGGCCGCCACCTGGACACAGGCCCTTGCCGGCGACACCCCCGCCCCGAAAACCTCGGCGTAAAGGCCGTTGACCGTGGCGAAATCGGCCAGATCCGCCAGAAACACCGTGGTGCGCACTACCTGGCTGGGCTTGGCCCCGGCGGCGGCCAGCACCGCCAGCAGATTCGCCAGCACCTGGCGGGTCTCGAGGGCCACATCGCCTGCCCCCACCAGGCTGCCGCTGGTCGGATCCAGGGCGATCTGGCCGGAGCAGAACAGCAGATTGCCGGCCCTGACGGCCTGGTTGTAGGGCCCGACCGGAGCCGGGGCCTGGGCGGTTTCGATGGCCTCCAAGGGGGAGAGGGGAAGGGAACCCATGGCGGGAGCTGGCATTGCGGAGGCTGGGGTGCGAGCTTATGGCGCCCGGCCCACCAAGAGCTCAGCTCTTCCAGTGATTGCGGCTGGCGCGCAGGTCGGCCAGTTCGGCCACCGAACCGCTGCGCACAAACAGGTTGGTGGCACGCTCCAGCCCAATGGAGCTGGGCACGGTGGGCCGGCCGCCGGCCCGCTGCTGCACCACCGCCGCCAGCCGCTCGACGATCGACCGGTCCTCGGGACGGCGGCTGAGGGCCCAGCGCAGGTTGGTTTCGGTGTATTCGTGGGCGCACCACACCCGGGTGTCGGCGGGCAGGGCCGCCAGCCGCTGCAGCGAATCGTGCATCTGGGCGGGCGTGCCCTCGAACAGCCGGCCGCAGCCGCCGCCAAACAAGGTGTCGCCACAGAACAACTCAGGGTTGCAGCCGGAGCCGCCGGGCAGGTAGTAGGCCAGATGGGCCCTGGTGTGGCCCGGCACCGCCAGTACCTCCACGCTGCGCCCCAACAGCGTGAATCGGTCGCCATCGCCCACAGAATCGCTCTGGAAGGGAATGCGTTGCAGATCAGCGGCGGCGGCATAGACCCGGGCGTTGGGCCAGCGGCGCAGCAGCTCAACCGTGCCACCGATATGGTCGCTGTGGTGGTGGGTCTGGAGCACGGCCGCCAGCTCCAGCTGCCGGGCATCCAGCCAGGCGGCCACCGGCGCCGCCACGGCGGGGTCGACCACAACCGCCTGGTGATCGTCGTGCAGCACCATTACATAGTTGTCGCTCAGCACGGGCAGCAGGGCCACGGCACTGGCGGGAGGCGACCCGGGAAGCGACCCGGCAAGCGACATCGTTAAAGTCCATGGGCGGCACTCCCATGATGACCGCTCCGCGGGAGCCCCCCATGATCACCGTCGCCCTGGCTAAAGGCGCCCTGCTTAAGGATTCAGTGCGTAGCTTCGCCAAGGCGGGCCTCGATTTCTCAACCCTGCTCGACCCGGACAACCGCCTGTTGATGGTGCCCAGTACCTGCGGCAGCGCCCGGGCCCTGTTGGTGCGCAATGCCGATGTGCCCGTCTATGTGGCCTACGGCCAGGCCCAGTTGGGGGTGGTTGGGTACGACGTGCTGCGCGAACACCAGCAGCCGGTGGCCCAGTTGCTGGACCTGGGCTTCGGCGGCTGTCGCATGGCCGTGGCGGTGAAGGCCAGCAGTGGCTATCGCCGCGCCCTCGACCTGCCGGCCCATTGCCGAGTCGCCAGCAAATTCACCCGCTGCGCTGAGGAATTTTTCAGCTCTCTGGATTTGCCTGTTGACCTGGTTCACCTCACCGGTTCAGTCGAACTGGGTCCCCTGACTGGGGTGTCCGAAGCGATCGTCGATCTGGTGGCCACCGGTCGCACCCTGCAGGACAATGGCCTGGTGGCGATCGAAGACCTGTTCCACAGCACCGCCCGGCTGATCGGCCATCCCCTGTCCCTGCGCCTTGACGACGGGCAGGTGCAATCCCTGGTTGAAAACCTCAAGGCGGTGGGCCCTGGGGCCACCCCTGCTGGGCCCACCCCAGTGGCCACCAGCCCCGTTGGCGGCCTTGCCGCCGGGGTGCTGGCCGCTGGGGCCTCCGCTTGATGGCCTCCCTCGACCTGCAGCGTCTCAGGCGTCTGGGGCCCTACCTGGCCCAAGATCGCCGGCGGCTGCTGCTGGCCCTGGTCCTGTTGGTGCCCCTGGCCTTTGCCGGCGCCATTCAGCCCCTGCTGGTGGGCCAGGCCATCAGCGTCCTACGCGGCGAACCGGTGCTGCCCTGGCTGCGGGGCCTGCCGGTGCCCGGGGCCCTGCGGCTGCTGGTGGGCCTGTTATTGCTGGCGGTGATGGTGCGATTGGGCCTGCAGGGCACCCAGCTGTACAACGTCCAAGTGGTGGGCCAGCGGCTCACCGCCCGCATCCGCGACGACCTGTTCCGCCATGCCCTGGCCCTGTCGCTGCGCTTTCACGACCGCACCACGGTGGGGCGCCTCCTGACCCGCCTCACCAGCGATGTCGACGCCCTGGCGGAGGTCTTCGGCAGCGGCGCCGTGGGGGTGCTGGCCGATCTGGTCAGCCTTGTGGTGGTGGGTGTCACGATGATCTCGATCGAGTGGCGCCTGGGCCTGCTGCTGATGGCCAGCCAAATTCCCGTGACCCTCGCCATCGTCTGGTTGCAGGGGCGCTACCGCAAGGTGAATTACCGCGTCCGCGAAGAATTGGGCGGCCTCAACGCCGAATTGCAGGAGAACCTGCAGGGGTTGGAGGTGGTGCAGATGTTTCGGCGCGAGCAGGAAAACAGCCGTCGCTTTGCCCGGGGCAATGACACCTATCGCCGGGCCGTCACCGGAACCATCCTTTATGACAGTGCCATTTCCGCCTTCATCGAATGGGTATCGCTGGTGGCGGTGGCGGTGGTCCTGGCCGTGGGGGGCTGGATGGTGACCGGCGGCAGCATGGGACTCGGAAGCCTGACCACTTTCATCTTGTTCTCCCAGCGGCTGTTTGATCCCCTCAGGCAACTGGCCGAACGCTTCACCCAGATCCAGGGAGGGCTGACCGCCGTCGAGCGCATCGGCGAACTGCTGGACGAGCCGCTGGACATCGTCGAACTGACGGATTCCAGCCGCAGTGCCGCCGCCCGGCGCAGCGGCCTGCAGGGGCGCAGCCCAGGGGAGGTGGTGTTCGAGTCGGTCAGTTTTGCCTACCGCAGCGACGAACCCATCCTCGACAAACTCAGCTTCCGTATAGCCGCCGGCGAACACGTGGCGATCGTGGGGCCCACCGGATCGGGCAAATCAACGGTGATCCGCCTGCTTTGCCGTCTCTATGAGCCCCAGGCCGGACGGATCCTGCTCGATGGCGTGGATATCCGCGAGCTCCCCATCGCCACCCTGCGGCAACGGCTCGGGGTGGTGCTTCAAGACACGTTTCTATTCAGCGGCAACGTGGCCGACAACCTGCGCCTGGATGCACCGATCAGCGACCAGGAGCTGGAGCGCCTTTGCGGCGAATTGGGCTTGAAGCCCCTGCTCGACCGCCTCGACCAGGGCCTGGCCAGTGAACTGCGGGAACGGGGCGCCAACCTCTCCTCGGGCGAACGGCAACTGCTGGCCGTGGCGCGGGTGGCGATCCGGGACCCCTCAGTCCTGGTGATGGACGAAGCCACCGCCTTCCTGGACCCCTCCACCGAAGCCACGTTGCAATCCGACCTGGACCGCTTGTTACGCGATCGCACCGCCATCGTCATCGCCCACCGGCTGGCCACGGTGGAAGCTGCGGATCGCATCTTGGTGCTGCGCCAAGGTCGCCTAATCGAACAGGGCAACCACCTTGAACTACGCCGTGCTGGCGGCCTTTACGCCCAGCTGGCTGACCTGCAGGAAAAAGGCTTGGCGGCCATCTAGGCCCCTCGCGCAGCCCCCGCCAAAGCCAAGGGTTCACCCCCAGGTCCGGCGTTAAGGCCGATCGCAGCGAACCAGTCCAGCAACACGTCGGCCAGGAGTTCGGGCTGCTGGCACATGGGCAAATGGCCGCCCTTGGCGATCAGCTCCAGCTGATGATCGGGGGCAAAGCTGGCCAGGTGGCGCACATAGCGGGGCTCCATCACCCGATCCCGCTCACCGACAATCCACAGACTTGGCACCGTCAGCGCTGCGGTGAGCATGGGCAGCTGCCGCACCGCCTCGCGACGGGTACTGGTGGCCAACAGCCCCCGGGCGGCCCGGGTTTCCGCCATCAGGGGGCCCCGCCAGGGGGATTCAGCTGCCCAGGGCCCCAGCCAGCTGGGCCGCAGCTGCAGCATCACCGCACCACCGCGCCGCAGCCGGGCGAAGGGACGCGGTTGATAGACGCCGCCCCCGGAACCGATCTGCACCATGGCCGCCAACTGCGATCCCAGCAGGGGCGCCGCATGCAGGGCCACACTGCCCCCCAGGGAATGGCCCATCAGCACAATCGATCGACCCCGGGCCTGGCGCCGGGCGGCGGCGGCCAGCCAACGGCCGTAGCTGGCCAGACTGGGCTGCAGCTGCTTGGGGCGGGGGCACGCCCCAAAGCCGGGTAGATCGGGGCACCAAAGGCTCCAGGGGGGGGGAAGGCAGGGCCGCAGGGGATCCCAGAGGCGACCAGAAAGCATCCAGCCATGGACAGCCACCACCAGGGGGGCATCGGGCGCGTTGGCGCGCATGGGGCCAGGGGAGGTCTGCTGCCATCAAAAAGGGGCCAGCCAGCCAACCGTGAGTCAGGGCGTATCTTGTATCAAAACAATGGTTTCGACCCTCAAAGTCCAGGCCCAGCGCCTGCCCATTTCCCCTTGAATTCTCCGGAAGCCGCCGGTTCCGAAGAGCTTTTCACCCAGCTCTACGGCCACCAATACCGCCTCTGTCCGGTGGCCAACTCCCCAGTCACCCTGGTGCTCAGCCTCGAAAGGGAGATCGACCTGCAGGAACTCGAATGGTTGTGTGAGGCCGTTGGTTGGAGCCGCAGGCCCATGCGCCGGGTGCGGCGGGCCCTGCGCCACAGTCTGCTGACGGTGGGATTGTGGCGCCATGAGGGCCGGTTGCCGCGGCTGGTTGGGTTTGCCCGCTGCACCGGCGATGGCGTGGTCGCAGCAACGGTATGGGATGTGGCCGTCCATCCCCACTACCAGGGCAGCGGCCTGGGTAAGCAAATGATGGATTACATTCTCGTTGAGTTACGGCGCCGCGGCGTGGGGCAGGTTTGCCTGTTCGCCGACCCCGGTGTGGTGGGCTTCTATACCGCCCAGGGCTGGGAACTGGAGCCCCTGGAGCGTCGCTGCGCCTTCTGGTATTCCCCATAACACTACGGGCCGGCGCGATAGATATCCGCCAAGATCGGGGCGGGCACCCCCAGGCGCCAGGCCCGCCGCAAGCGCCAGTTGCTCCAGCATGTGCGCCACACCCCTAGCCGGCGCCAGCGCCGACCATCGACCCGCAGAGCCAGGGGCAGCAGCCGAATCGGCACTTGACGCCGCAGTCGATGCACCAAATCTAGGTCTTCCATCAAGGGCAAGGGCCGGATCCCCCCCACGGCAACCAGCTGCCGGCGGCTGAGCAACAGGCCCTGGTCGCCGTAGGGCAACTGCCAGCAATGGCTGCGCAGCCACACCGCCACTTCCACCAACCGCAGGGCCGGATCGCCCCCGTCGATCGCCAGCCGAAAAGCCCAGGCCTGTCGATCACCGGCGGCCAAGGCTGCGACCAGGGCCGGGGCCCAGCCCGCCGGCAGGCGGGCATCGGCATGGAGCAGCAGCAGCCAGGGAGCCGAGCTAGCCGCCACCCCCAGGGCCAGCTGCTGGCCCCGGTTGGCACCGCTGCGCAGCACCCTCGCCCCCGCCAAGCTGGCCACAAGGGCCGTGGCGTCGTCGCTGGCAGCATCGACCACCACCACCTCCGCCACCAATTGCGGCGCCTGGGCCAGTTGGGCCAACAGGCCCGGCAACCGCAAAGCCTCCTGGCGGGCGGGGATGACGACGGCCAGGGGCGGGCCCGTCATCGGCCCCGGGCTGGGCAGGGTCTCACCGCCACCGCCTCAAGTCCTCAGGTCGATCCAGGTCGTGGCGAATCGGCAGCAGGGTCACCACCAAACCCAGTTGGTCGGCAACGGCCAGGGTCTGAGCCAACACCTGGTCCCCGCCCCAGGCAATGGCCCGTGGGCCACCGGCAAAAATACGGGGCCAGTTGCCCGCCAGGCCGATCAACCAGTAACCGCCATCGGCGGCGGGGCCCAGCACGAGATCGCAGCGGGCCAGGGCGTTGAAGGCGGCCGCCAGGTCCGCCGCCGCCAACTCCGGCAGGTCGCTGCCGATCAGCACCACTCGCTGGGCCCCATGGCGGCGCGCCAGCCCCAGCTGGCGCTGCAACCGCCAACCCAGGCGGCCTTCCCCCTGGAGCCCCACCCAATCGGCCCCCAGGCCCCCCGCCCAACGGCGGCTGCCCTTGGGCCCCAGGCCGCTTACCGCCAGGACCAAGGCCAGGCCGGGTCTGAGGGCGGCCACGCGGCGGGCCTCGGCTAGGCCATGGCCGCTGAGGGCCCGCTGGATGGCAGCCGCCCGCCGCGACCCCACTGCCACCGCCAGACGGCTCTTGCAGCGGCCTGGGGCAGGCCAACGCCCCATCACAACCAACCATTCCTTGGCACGGGCCTGCCGGTTCTGGGCCTGCCCAGCACGGATCTGCCCAACGAGGGCCTGCCCGGCACGGGCAGACCCAGAAAGGCCCCCGGAACGTCTCACCCCTTGCGGGGCAGTTCGGCGGGTCGCAGGGTTAGGACCTGCTGGGCATTTTCCCGGCGGATGCCAATCGCCAGGGGCTGGCCGATGCGGGCCCGGTCAATAGCCATTTGCACCTCCGAGGAGTTGTTCACCGCCTGTCCATCCACCTTCTCAATCAGGTCGCAGGGCCTGAGGCCCCCTGTCGCCGCAGGGCTGCCATTCATCACATCCACCACCAACACCCCGTTGACCTCCGGTACGCGGCATTGGCTGGTGGTGGCATTGATCTCCCGGGCCAGCTGGGGGGTCAGGGCCTGGAGCCGCACGCCGATATAGGGGTGGCTCGCATAGCCCCGGTCCAGAAGCTGGGCGGCGATCTGGCGGGCGGTATTGATCGGGATGGCGAAACTCAATCCCGCCCCAGGCGCCTGGCGTATAGCGGTGTTAATGCCGATCACTTGGCCCCGATCATTAATGAGGGGACCGCCGCTGTTGCCGGGATTCACCGCCGCATCGGTCTGCAGATAGGGCACCCGCTGACCTTCGCCTACGGCGTTAGTGCGTTGGATGGCGCTGATGATGCCAGCGGTGACGGTGTTGTCCAGCCCAAGGGGGTTGCCAATGGCAATCGCCGTTTCGCCGGGACGCACCTTGTCGGAATCCCCCAGCGGCGCCACCGGCAGCCGGGTGGCGACCACCTTGACAACTGCCACATCGGTGAGGGGATCGGAACCAATCACTTTGCCAGTAAAACTGCGCCCATCTGTGAGGCTGACAGTTACCTCGTTTGCGCCGTCCACCACGTGGGCATTGGTTAGCAATACTCCGTCCGAGCGGGTAATGAACCCCGAGCCCTGGCCCTGTTGTTGCCGAATCCCAGGTCCCTGGCCGAAGGGGCCACCCACGGGACTGATGGTGCGCTTGACAGTGTCGATCCGAACGACAGCAGGCCCGGCTTTCTCGACGGCCGCCACAATCAAGTTGCCGCTGGCTTGGAGCGGCGCCGGGGAGGGGCCATCGCTGAGGCGCACCAGCTCCCGGCGAGGGGCGCTGCCTGGCAAGGGCAGAGCACCAGCACAGCCCACCAGAGCCGCAACCACGCTCAGCAGGGAGGCCGTGGTGGCCAGGAAACGGGGGCCGGCCATGGACAATCGATGCTTGGTAGCTGTCTGTCCATTAAAGACCAACGCTTCCAGGGGACCTGCGTATATTCGCTTCCATTGCGGTGAGCAGGCGGTGCAGCAGGGGGATGAGCTGTGGCACCAGATCCAGCAGGCCCTGCAGGCCAACCTCAGTAAACCCACTTTTGAGACCTGGATCCGGCCGGCCCGGGCCCTGGGGTTCAGTGAGGGCAAGCTGAGGCTTGAAACACCCACGGCCTTTGCCTGCGGCTGGCTGCGCAAGCATTACCTCACCCAGATCCAGGCCCTCGGCACCGAACTGAGCGGTAAACCGGTGGCAATCGAGGTAGTCAGTGCCCCGGAGCAGCCCCAAGCCTCCCAAGCAGCCCGGGGCAGTCAGGGCCAGGTCCCGATTGCCAGCGAGGGGGAAAGTCGTTCCCCAGCCCGGGATGACGCTCGGACGCCCAAGGGTGCGCCGCCAACGGAACGGCCTCCAGCGGGGCTTAATCCTCGCTACCGCTTCAGCCGCTTTGTGGTTGGACCCAACAGCCGCATGGCCCATGCCGCAGCCTTGGCGGTGGCGGAGTCCCCGGGGCGTGAATTCAATCCGTTGTTCATCTGCGGTGGCGTGGGTCTGGGAAAAACCCACCTGATGCAGGCGATTGGCCACTACCGCCACGAGATCGACCCCTTGGCAAGGGTTTTCTATGTCTCAACGGAGACCTTCACCAATGACCTGATTCAGGCGATTCGCAAAGATGGCATGCAAGCCTTTCGCGACCGCTATCGGGCCGCCGACCTGATTCTGGTCGATGATATCCAGTTCATTGAAGGTAAGGAATATACCCAGGAAGAATTCTTCCACACCTTTAATGCCCTACATGAAGCGGGGCGCCAACTGGTCATTGCCAGTGACCGGCCCCCCAGCCAGATCCCCCGCCTGCAGGAACGCCTAATTTCCCGATTCTCGATGGGGCTGATTGCCGATATTCAGGCTCCCGATCTGGAGACCCGCATGGCGATTCTGCACAAGAAGGCCGAAGTGGAGCAGATGGCCTTGCCCCGGGATCTGATCCAATACATTGCCGGCCGCTTCACCTCCAATATCCGCGAGTTGGAGGGGGCCCTCACCCGGGCGGTGGCCTTCGCCTCAATCACAGGCATGCCGATGACGGTTGAGTCGGTGGCGCCCATGCTCGATCCGGTGGGCAATGACGTAGAGGTCACACCCCAACAGGTGCTTGACAAGGTTTCAGAAGTCTTTGCCGTCGGCATTGAAGAGATGCTGAGCCCTAGCCGCAAGCGGGCCGTCAGCCAAGCGCGCCAGGTGGGGATGTTCTTGATGCGGCAGACGACCAATCTCTCCTTGCCCCGTATTGGCGAGGCTTTTGGCGGCAAGGATCATTCGACTGTAATGTATGCTGTTGAACAGGTGGAGCGCAAACTTAACAGCGATCCTGGCCTAGCCCGCCAAGTGCAGCAAGTACGGGACCTGCTACAAATTGACTCCCGCAAGCGGAAATGACAAAATCTATTCTTGCGCTCCTTGAAGCTGGCAAACAGCATTCATACTTTTGTGATAACAAGATATAGTGAATAATGAAAAACAATAAACCTAAACGAATTCTTATCCTGATGACTCAACCCCCAGGCGGGACAGGTGTCCAAGGATTACGCTATACCAAACTTTTGCCATATATACAAAACTCTGCATGGGAATTTCATTTTGCTGGGCCCGACCCCAGTTTGAGCTCCGTACTCTGTGAACCAACTATATGCCCCACGAATCATTGCCACTATTCCAAGGCAGTATCCGCCTCAATTCGCTATTCAGTAATCAAGAATAGGGTAACAAAAAATAGTGCAAAATACTTTTGCTATGCCGCCTTACAACTAGTCAGTAAAATCTGGGAAAGACTAACAGCACATCAACCCTCGGCCCAAATGCGCCGTGATATCATTAAAACAGTTTTGCAGGCAGAACAGGAATGGGACTTTGATCTCATTGCTGGTAAATCGCCTGAATTTTACATTCTTGAGACGGCAGCGGAAATTGCCAAACAAGTAAACAAACCTTTCTTGGCGATCTTTGATGATCCCCATGGGCATCGTGATGATCAAAACTTTTATCCCCATGATCTGGATAAACAAATTAAACTGATTAATCAGTCTATCGGAGTAATCTTTATGTCCCCAATGACAAGAGAACGTTATATCTCATTGGACATAGTCGATGCCAGCAAGTCATACTCAATGTCCGATAGTTATCCAGTGCCCGATCCTGACACTTCCAGTGTGACTCCCTACGCTGACCCTGGCCCCCAAGCAACCGGCTTCAAACCCAAAGATTCAAGTATCGACCTAGTTCATCTTGGCAATCTGCCTGAATGGCGTCCTTTGAACACTTTTGTCAACGCCTTGAATCAATTGATTGGGACGGATAAATTGACTCAGCTTAGACTTTCCTTCTATGGATATGTTTATAGCGGCGCAAAAGAATTGATCAAAAGCAACCCAGAGATTGCCAGCCGCTGTGAATTTCATCCAGCCGTTAGCCATCAAAAATCCCATGATATTGCCCAAGCTTCCGACCTTTTATTTGTCATGATCGGGCGGCGTCATCGTGATAATCAGCCCTCAAAGTTCTTTGCCTATCTTGGTCATCAAAAACCAGTTCTGGTGGTTGGCCCCCTAGGGAATCCAATCCAGAATATTGTTGAAGACCTTGGTATCGGCATTTATGCCGACGTCGATCATCCGGATTCAATTGAAGCCGCATTGCGCCATCTAATTGATAATTATGACCAGTATGTCAAAGCATTCACCATCAATCAAGCTGGAGTTGAAGCCTATTCAGCCAAGAACGTTGCCCGCAAGTGGATACAAATTCTAGATCAAGTCATGGTAAAATAAGTATTTTTAGTTAACAACATTTCTATAAATTAATAATTGGTTCGCTTCGGTCCCTTCCTTCGACCTGACCTTGAAACACACGGCTCACCGTGATGTCTTCAGCCTCAATCGTCATCAGGTCAAGTTTATTGAGCCTTGATGCAATACCATTGAATAAACGATTCGCCTGGCGCATGCGGGCCCGATCAATTGCATTACGAATTGAGCGAGCATTGGCAAAGAACGGCAACTGCATGCGGCGGACAATGTAATCGGTGAAAACAATCATAGCTTCGTCACTGAATCGGTAATTTTCGGCAGCAAGAATAAGTTGAGCAATGGCAAGAAGCTCTTCACAGCTATAATCTGGAAAGTCGATATGATTGGCGACGCGTGATGAAAGGCCAGGGTTAGATTGGTAAAAAATATCCATCCGCTCTTTGTAGCCAGCAAAGATAACCACAAGGTCATCGCGATTAGCCTCCATCACCTGCAACAATATTTCGATGGCCTCGGCGCCATAATCCCGTTCATTCTCTGGACGATATAGATAATAAGCTTCATCAATGAATAAAACCCCACCCATCGCTTTTTTGAGCATTTCTCGGGTTTTGGGTGCCGTATGTCCGATATACTGGCCCACAAGATCATCTCGGGTCGCCGTCACCACATGGCCCTTTCGCAGGTAGCCAAGACCATGCAAAATCTTTGACATCCTAGCCGCCACGGTGGTTTTACCAGTGCCGGGAGGGCCGGTAAAAGACATATGCAAGCTGGGTCGCGTTGTTTCCAAACCGACCGAGTGACGCGCTTTATTGACTACTAAAAGGGCAGCAATTTCCCGGATTCTTGCTTTGA
This sequence comes from Cyanobium sp., assembly GCA_044341355.1. GTDB lineage: Bacteria > Cyanobacteriota > Cyanobacteriia > PCC-6307 > Cyanobiaceae > Cyanobium. The sequence goes on from JBIIRU010000040.1 coordinate 12,481, forward strand.
CGGGTTTGAGGCCAACAAGTTCGAGGTCCAGTAGATCAAGAATCTCCTGAATCCCAGAAGCCTTGTAGGATGATCGTAAATCTACGGTGGCCTCATCCAGGTTGGGGCTTTGTTCTGGATCGATTGCGTCAGAGGAGTTCATCAATAGCAGCGATAAAACTGTGTTCGGCTTCGCCAAAGTCTTGGCCCTCCTCAGGCCGCACCGTCAAATTGACATAGGTACGTCCAAAGCTAATATCGGGAAACTTGTCTAAATGTTCAGAGAGATGGTTGAGCTTCTCTAGAAACACTCGGGTGGCTTCATAGTCTCCGAATTCCACGCGGCGCTCAAAACGATCGGGTCTCGAGCGTTGCGTCCAAGGCTGATCCACGGCAGGCATTGCTACGGGCTTCATTCCATGACCCTAGGCCACCACGGCAAGGCAATCCGTGCGAGCTGTCGCGAGACGGTTAGCCCAGGCGGCGGCATGGGCCTGGTTGGCGGCCTGTTGGCTGGCATCGACGCAGCCCAGCTCGAAGGGGAATGTGCCCTCAATCGCCGCATTGGTCACGCAGAACATGGCCTTCTGAAAACTCATGCATATTTTGACCCTCTCATCCCCTTCGCCCCGGGTGCGCTTGAGGTATAGCGCATGCAGCCTTTGCGGCAAATGACGGTACATGTCCTGCATCAAAAGACTCGGGGGGATGCCAGCTCCCATGGTGGGTAAGGGGTCGGCATAGAGGGCGCCGTAGCTGAATTTCCCCTGATCGGGCGAGATCTGCTGGGCCTGGGCGTTGAAGGAAACCGTGCCCAAAAAGGGGGTACCACGTAGAAAAACAGCTTCGACATAGGGAACCGCCACATCGGCAAGAAAGGTGAGCCCGGCCTCAGGGGGCAGCACCCAGAACTGCTCTCCTGCCACCGTGACGCCATAGCTGATGGGCTGGCCAGCGGCGGCTACCAAGCCCTGACGTAAAAAATCGACCAGGTCGCGAATTGTGGTAATCGAACCCTGGGCTTCGGCCTGGGCCAAGTCGATAAAAAGATCACTCATCACCCGCCAAAATTGGCCCAAGGCGTGGGTGGTGGCAGCGGCTCGAATGGCTTCCGGCAGAAAGTTGGGAAAGAGGGGATGGAGGATGGCAAGCAGGGGATCGCCCTTGGTCTTGCGGGCAATAATGGCGGCACAGTCGCGCAGAAAGGCCTCGCTGTCGAGGTAGGCATCGAGACCGCCAGTTCCATGCCAGAGCATAGTCTTCATACAATATTCGGCATACTCAAAATTGATGCGATCATGGCAAAGATGACGCCAGATCTTGCCAAAACTTAAATCACCATCCAAAAACCGAAAGATTGGAAATGGATTAAGAAACTGCGCCTCCGCTTGATAGATCAAATTTCGGCTATAAGCATCCAACACTTCTCCGTAGCTATGTAAAACATCCACCA
>JBIIRU010000263.1:0-4015 GCA_044341355.1 Cyanobium sp.
TGGCAACCCGGTTTCCACCTCGGTTGCCAGAGCCTCGACCATTTCAGGTTCGAGGCTGGCCGGGCGATTCATGGCCCAATTGCGTTCTAATAACAGCAACTGTCCAGGGCTGAGTCCGAGTTCCCGCTGCATTGTCGCCAGCATGTCAGGACTACTGAGACCGGGCCCTTGCTGACGCTGCCACTGCAGGACCCGATCCTGAAGTTCAGCCTGACGTCGGGGCAGACGAACCAGGGGTGAGACATCACGCAGGTAATGAAGAATGGCACCGCGGATATGGGGACGAGCAAAAGCCTCAAAGGGTGTCTGCCGTTCTTGGCTATAAAGCTCAGCGGCACGAATTAGGCCAAGCATGCCCGCTTGCTGTAGATCTTCACTGGATTCCCGGCTGAGTCTGGCGTAATGAACAGCCAGGGGTCGCACCAGTTGGCGGTGGGCCTCAACCCGACGATTACGCTGCTGCAGCTGGGGTGTGGCCAGGGCAAGCGAGCGTCGGGGCTGGGGGGAATGGGCCCTGATCATGGCGATAAAATGAGAATAAGGTGTTGAAATAAGCGGGCTAACTTGAATGTGTAAACATCTGATTCCAGGCAATGGGGCCTGGAGAGAGGTCCGTTCGTTCAAGAACAATCCGCCTTTCCAGCAAGCTCTATTTGTTCGCCACTGCCAACCGTGAAATTACGGAAATCCCTTGGCAGCTTCAGCCGGCAGGAGCCGCCACCGCCGCCAACAGGGCCCAAGGACCCTTTTGCTGCAGCCAATTCAGGTCCGAGCGATGGGTGCCCAGCAGATAGCCGGCAAAGCCCAGCCCATTGACGCTGAAGCCCGCACAGTGCTCCCGGAGTCGGCGCACGGTGAGAAACCAGCTGTCATCAAAAATGAGGTTGTAGGGATGCAGGGGTCGGCCGTGGAGCCCTGGCTGCCCCAGTCCCAGGTCGCGGCAATGGCTGGCATAAAGCTCCGCCAGATCCGTACCGCCCAAGGGGTCTTGACGGGGGCTGATGCGATAGGCCCAAGGCCAGGGTGCTTGTTCCTGACGAAGCTGTTGGGCGATCAATTCGGCTAAGGGACAGCTGGGTTCGTCCCCTTGACGGGGCAGCAGTTGCAGGTGCCGGTGGGGCTGGCTGGCGCCGGCCAGCGCCGAGCTGTTGAAGAACCAGAGTCCGCCGGTGTCAGCGGCGACCCTCGCCACCGCCTGCCAGTCCTGCCCCTCCAGCCAGCCTTGCTGCGGTTGCCATTCGCCACTGATCAACAGCAGGTGACAGGACTGGACCGGATACTTGTTGAGCAGTACGACATGGCCGCTTTCAAGTTGGTCCACCTGCAGCAGCGGTTCCCAGGGCAGAAAGGGGTTGGGGCGGGGTCCACACTCCCTCAGATGGCGGGGCGGCAATCCATGCAGGGTGCGCAGCCGAAAGGGAGCCAAGCGGGGATCGATTACTTCCTCGGTGGCCAGGGGCAAGAGGGCACCACAACGCAGGGCCTCCAGGGAGACCTGGGAGGCTTGGCGCCAGTACCGTTCAGCCCGCACCCGCCTGCAACCGGGCCAGGGAAGCCCCTTGGTAGTAGCGCCCTAAGATTTCATTGAAGCGCAGGCCCTGTTGGGCCAGCTCCTGGGCCCCGGTCTGGCTCATGCTGGCCCCCAGGTGGCCATGGGCCTCGTCGACGATCTGCTGGGTGGCGGCGTACAGACTTTCGACAATTCCGCCCTGATAGCTCAAGATGACTCCGGCGGTAGTGGAGGTGGCTTGCCGGGTGCGACCACTGACACTGCTGAGGCCTTCGTAGTTCTGCCAGCGCGTTGTGTCACCCAAATGCCAGTGCTGATCTGCCGGACGAGCCATGTGGGCCATGGCATAGGAGCGGGCGGCCACGGCCTGGGCCTTGAGGGCCTCCATCTTCCAAGTGCTGGGCATTTCCCCACCGACCACCGAACTGATGTAGGACTCAAGCGAGAGGTGGTTGACCACCTGGAACCCATCAGCTGCCCTCAGGATTCGGAATAGGCCGCCGTAGGCCCTCCCGTCGGCCTGCAAGGCGTCGTCTGTGGTACTACGCATCCACACCTCGGCATTGGCAGCCATCAGGCTCTCCAGATCAGGGGCGTCCCCGGCACCCCCTTTGGCTAGCAGGTTGCCAGCTCGGTCGCTGATCTGCCAGGCACCCTCTGCCGAGAGCCTGGGACGGGCAGGGAGCTTGAGCAGCGCCACCCTGATCTCCAAGGCCACCTCAGGGCCTCCCTGGGGTACCTGGAGGGAGCTGGACCCCTTGGCAATGCGGGCTGATCGCAGCCGGCCCACCATCTGGGCCGCTGTGCCTTCGCTGCCCCCCATCTGGGTCCCGGACGCCGTGGTGCCGGCAGCTGGACTGACGCCATCTCTGCCAGCAACCGGCGCAGGTGCAGGTAGGGAAGGGGGCAAACTTGGGCCTGTGGCGCTGGCCGCTGAATTGGCACTGTTTAATCCCCTGGCCTGGCTGGTAGCGGTGGCTCGGCTTGGTTGGGCGATCAGGGCCTCAAGAACGTCCCGGTCGGCTGGGGTGGGTCCTGGTTTGAGCAGGGTCTGGGCCCAGAATCCAGTGCCCACTGCCAAGGTGGCGATGGGGGCAGTGAGCAACAGGGGATGGGGCCTCAAGCGATAGCTAGCCAGTGCTGCCAGGTGGTTTCGCCATCGTCGCCCATGCTGCCCGAGCCTTCGCGCCAGGGGGGCACAGAGACGTTCAAGGTGCCATCCCACAGCAGATGTCCCGTACCGGTCAGGCGGATCATGCCTGATGAAGCGCTCTCACACACCATGCCCCCAGGACGGTCAGAGCATTGCCAGCCGATCACCCGGGATCGTTGCAGCCGCTTTTGCCAGTAGGGGGCCACCAGGGCATGGGCCGAACCGGTGACCGGATCTTCATTGATGCCCAGGCCAGGTGCAAAGAAGCGCAGCTGATAATCCGCCGCTTCTCCAGCCACCTGGGGAGCCCCAGGGCCGCCTAAGGGCTGCATCAGCACCAGCCCGCCACGGTCGTCTCCCTGGAGCTCTTGGGCCAGGGAGGCCATGGCGGCCAGGGGCGCTGCGGCAGCCACCAAGGCGACCCTGTAGCCCAGGGCCGAGGTCCAATAAGCCTCTGGGGGATGGCCCAGTCGCTGCAGCAATAACCGGCCTAGCTCCTCCGGCACGGTGCTGGGCTCCAGGTCCCCGGTTGGCAGATCAAGTTGACCCAGTCCAGGCTGCAGCAGACGCACCGGCAAGACGCCGCTGCGCGTCCGGAAGCGCAGGGATTGCTCCGGATGGAGATCCCCCCAGTGGGAAAGGGCCAACAGGGCCCCAAGGGTGGCGTGGCCACAGAGGCGCACTTCAGTGCTGGGGGTGAACCATCGCAGCAGCCAGGTTCGGGTAGCGGGAATCGGCAGCACAAAGGCAGTCTCCGACTGGCGCAGACTGGCGGCGATCGCACCCATCCATGGGGCCGGGGCCGGAGATTCCAGGCGCACCACGGTGGCCCCATTGCCGCAGCAGGGTCCCGCGCCGAAGGCCTCGATCAGCACCGCCCGCAGCCCCGGGCCAGGACTGGCGTGGATCTGGGCGAAATTGGGTTGAGTCATGGCCGGCGTTCGTCGGCTTCAGGGCGCAGGTCTCGCTCCATCAGGGCTCGTACGGCCTCACGGGGATCCACCCGAGCCTCCAGCAGGTCAACCACCTGGCGGCAGATGGGCACTGGCCAACCCCGGTGGTCCGCCAGGGACACCACGGCCCGGGCCGTGGGGGGGGCTTCAACGGTGGCACCGATGGCGGCCAGGGCAACCGCTTCAGTTGCGCCAGCAGCCAGTTGGTTGCCAAAGCGGTAATTGCGGCTCAGGGGGCTATTGGCGGTGGCCAGCAGGTCTCCAAGGCCAGCCAGCCCGTAGAGGGTGGTCCCCTGGCCCCCTAGGGCCTTGAGAACCACCCCCATCTCGGCGAGTCCCCTGCAGAGCAGGGAGGCTTTCGCATTGGCGCCAAGACCGAGCCCATCGCTGATGCCGGCA
>JBIIRU010000265.1:0-3996 GCA_044341355.1 Cyanobium sp.
AATCCATGATGAGTTTGTAAAGTGGCATACAGATCGTGGCCATCTTGTGGAGAGTGCGGCTCCCAGCGCCTAACAGGCCCATGTACCCGACCAGAAAACAGTTATTTGCTCGATCTGCAATTACTTCGGCGGGTGATGGGCAGCGTTGGGATGACCTGAGATCCGGGCTAAGCGGCACAGACTTGGCATGGCCGCATCATTTATGTTACAGTAAGCTAATTGGGCGGCCCGCGGCATGGGAATTCACCCTGTCCTACGAGTTGTCTTCTTCCGTTCTCAAGGAGGCAGGGAGCCAGTGGGAGATTGGTTGCTTGGTCTGAGCCGAGGCGATCGCAAGGCTATTGGCTGCGACATTAAGACTGCTCAATACGGCTGGCCTATTGGAATGCCTTTGATCCGCAAGCTTGAACCGGGCTTGTGGGAGGTGCGATCGGCTATTGAAAGAGGCATTGCACGGGTTATTTTTACTGTGGAGGATGATGTGATGGTTTTGCTGCATGGCTTTGTCAAAAAATCTGTGAAGACCCCATCTGCTGATCTTCAGGTCGCACGAGATCGACGCTCTAAGTTAAGGGGTGCCCAATGATTGAGATAGAATGCCTTGGGAGTGATTTTGATGATTTTCTTTGTAACGAGGGATTCATCGAAGATGCTGAAGCGGTCGCAGCCAAAAGAGTTATCGCCTTTCAGATAGCCATGGAAATGAAGAAGTCAAATATCACGAAAACAGAACTTGCCCAACGAATGCGTACAAGTAGACCAGTTGTTGATCGCCGCAGGTTTGCAAATGTTGTTCGGCGCCGCAGTCGATGACCAAGGAGCAAGGTCGATTTCTTGCACCGGACTCGGCAGAACCTAAAAACTCACCCTCGGATCCAGCCAGGCCACCAGCAGATCCACCGCCACCGTGACCAGCACCACCAGGGCGGCGACGACGACGACGATGCCCTGCACCAGGGGATAGTCGCGTTGGGCGATGGCTTCTTGGAGGCGGTGGGCGACGCCGGGCCAGGAATAGGTGACCTCGATCAGCAGGGCGCCGCCGATCAGGGAGGCGACGGTGATGCCGGCGATCGTGAGCACCGGCAGCAGGGCGTTGGGCAGGCCGTGGCGCAGCACCACACGCCGTTCGTCCAGGCCGCGGCTGCGGGCGGCTTCGACATAATCGGAATCGAGGGCGCGGCGCAGGTTGAGGCGCAGTGCGTTGGTGAAGATGCCGCTCAGCAGCAGCCCCAGGGTGCAGGCCGGTAGCACCAGATGGCGCAGGGCGCCCATCAACTGGGCACCGTTGCCGGCCCGCAGGCTGTCGAAGAGGTAGAAGCCGGTGCCGGATGGGGGTTCGATGGTGGCGGGGAATCGGCCGCCCACCGGCAGCCAGCCCAACCCCACGGCGAAGACCAGCTGCAGCACCATGGCGGCCCAAAAGGGCGGCAGGGCGTAGGTGCCGATGCCAAACAGGCGTCCCGCCAGATCGAGGCGCCCCTCGGGGCGGGCGATGCCGCTGAAGCCCACCGCCAGCCCCAGCACGGCGGCGAGGCTGAGGGCCACCACCCCCAGCTCCAGGCTGGCGGGCAGGCTTTGGGCAATAATGCGGCTCACCGGCTCCTGGTTGCTGAGGGAAAGGCCCAGGTCGCCGTGCAGCAGCTTGCCCATGAACCCCACGTACTGCTGGGCCAGGGGTTGGTCGAGTCCCAACTGCTGCCTGAGGGCGGATCGCACCGCCTCGGGGGCCCGGGGGCCCAGCAGGGCGTCGATCGGATCGCCGGGGGCCAGGCGCAACAGCAGAAACACCAGACTGGCGATCAGCCACAACATCACCGGCGCCAGGGCCAGCCGGGAGGCCGCGTAGCTCAGCAGTTGGCGGCGGCGGTTCATCGTTGGCCTCCGGCTTTGGTCGGGCTGGGCGCTGCTGGGCTGGGTGCCGCTGGACTGGTCGGGCGCAATTGGGAGAGCAGCACCCGGCCGGAGCCGTCAAAGCGGGGCGCCTCCAGCTGGGGCCGGGCCCAGGCGGCCGGTCGCACCACCCACACCGGCAGGTAGGGCACGCCCTCGGCCGCCCGCCGCTGGATCGTTTGCAGCAGCGCCAGCCGTTCGGGGCCCGCCAGTTCGCTGCTGCGTTGCAGCTGGGCGTCTAGGCCGGGGGCCGTCCAGAAGCTGCCGCTGAGGGCACTGCCCCCCTCCAGGCAGCGGTTGCCCTGGGGCTTGGTGCAACCGAGCATGGGGGAGAGGTAGTTTTCGGCATCGGGATAGTCCCCCATCCAATTGATCAGAATCATCGGGAACGCCTGCTTGTCGAGTTGCGAATAGGCGGTGGTTGATTCCATGCCGCTCACTTCCAGGCGCACGCAATCATCCAGATCCCGTTTGAGCTGGCTCTGCCAGGTGAGGGCAAACAGCCGGTCGGTGGGCACATCGGAGAGAAAGGTGAGCGGCAGGCTGAGGCGCTTGCCGTTGCAATAGCCGGCCTTTTTGTAGAGGCTGCGGGCACGCTCGGGGTTGAAGGCGGGCCAGGCCTCGGGGTCGGCACCAGGCAGGGAGGGCGGCACCAGGCTGCGCAGGCTGGGCCGCATCCCCAGACTGACCCGTTGCTGGATCAGTTTGTGGTCGAGGCTGGAGGCAATCGCCTGGCGCAGGGTCGGGTTGTCGAGGGGGGGCTGGCTGGTGAGCAGGGAGAGAAAGCTGATGTCCAGGGCGGGACCCACCCCTTCTTTGAATTCCCCCCTTTGGGCGCTGCGGTGCAGGGCCAGCTGGTGGTCGATTTCGAGGCTGCTTGATAGCAGCAGGTCGATTTCACCGCTGCGCAGGCCCCCCAGCAGGGAGGTGGAGTTGCTGTAGGTGGTGAGCGTCAGGCCGCCATTGGCGGGACGGCGCCCCCAATAAAGCTCGAAGGGCACCAGTCGCTGCTGTTGCTCACTGAAGTAGGCCAGCCGATAGGGCCCGGTGCCGATAAAACGCTCGTTGAGGGGTTTATCGCGGTGGTTCTTGTAGGCGGTGGGGGAGACGGGGGTGAGGAAGATGGCCGACAGCAGGCGCGGCAGCGGTGCGAAAGGACGCTTGAGGCTGAGTTCCACTTCGTAGGGCCCCACGGCCCGCACCGCCTCGACCCGATCGCCCAGCTGGAAGCCCAAGGTGCCGGACTTGATGAAACGCTGCAGCGAAAACACCAGGGCATCCGCATCGAAGCGGCTGCCGTCGTGGAAGAGGACGTCCTGGCGCAGGGGGATGCGGGCCCGCAGGCCATCGGCACTGAGCCGGGGCAGGGCGGTGGCCAGGCGTGGCTCGATGCGGCCATCGGCTTCGATCGAATAGAGCGGGTCGCCCAGGGCCGCCAGGGCTTGCATCACGCCCACCCGCGAGGCCTTGATCGGATCCAGCGAATTGATGCGGCTGGCCTGGCCGACGATCAGGCTGCCGGGCGATCGGGCCGGCTGGCAGGCAGACAGGCAAATGCCAAGCAGGAGAGAGGTGGCTATCAGGGCCGGGCGCTGGCGCGGTGGGCGCTGGCATTTCGAACCCAGGCGCGGTGGGCCCAGGCGGGGCGGGCCGAGAAACGGCGGGCATTGACGCCGGCCGGCACCACCAGGGCCTGGGGTGTGGCGGAAGGGTATCTGGGGTTCCGGGGGGGCCGGCTGCTGCGGTGAATCCTGGGCTGGAGGCACTGCCGGCGCCAGAGGTGGGTCCCATCCTCCCCCACGGGGGTCTGGCGGTGGGCTTAGAGGGTGCGCAGGCAGGCCGCCACGGTTTGCACCTCCGGCAGGGCCGTGATCGCGGCCAGGGCCTGGCGAAAGCGCGACTCCTCCACCTCATGGGTGATGACGACGATTTCGGCGCCACTGCCGCTGCGACCGCCACTGCCGCTGGCCTCGTACTGGACGATCGATTGGATCGAGACCCCAGCCACGCCGAAGGCGGTGCCGATTTTGCCGATCACGCCGGCCTCATCGCGGGTGAGCAGCCGTACGTAGTTGCGGTGGCGGGTGCGGGCGCCGTCTACTA
>JBIIRU010000264.1:0-3996 GCA_044341355.1 Cyanobium sp.
CGCACCATTGATGGGCTGGAGATGCTGGTGCAACAGGGTGCGGCTTCGCTGCGGCTTTGGACGGGCCAAGCCGAAGTTCCCGTTGACGTGATGCGGGAAGCGGCCCTTGGGCAACTGGCCGTCCAGTCGCCAGCCCATCCCTAGCCTGGGAATCCGATCGCCCTCGCCATGCAAGACCCCCCTCTCTGGCAACGCCTGCTAGCCCTGCTGCCCTACAGCCTCACCTGGAGTGATGCGCTGCCGTTTGGCCGGGATCTTTTCGGCAACTTCCCCCCCCTCAACGCCCTGATGCTGCCGGCCATGCCGGCCCTGCTGGTCCAGAACCTGGGCTCGATGGGGGGCATGAATCTGGGGGGCTTGCTGCTGTTCGTGCTGCTCTTCGCCGCAGTGGTACGCAATCCCAAAGTGCCTTACACCATTCGCTTCAACACCCTGCAGGCCCTGATGCTGGACATCCTGCTGGTGGTGATTGGTCTGGTGTTTCAGTTGCTGCAATCGTTGCTGGGGGGCGGCCTGCTGTTTCGAACCCTGGCCAACACCGTCTTCCTGGGGACCCTCCTGATCCTGCTGTTCACCGTTGTTCAGGTTCTGCGGGGCAAAGAGGCGGACCTTCCCACCTTGTCGGAAGCGGTTCGCATGCAACTTTGAGTCCAGGGCTGCAGGTCGCACGCTGGGGTAGCTTGCTTGATCCGTCGGTGGGGTCCGTCCCCCCCGCCCCTGACCTGCTCTGAAGGCGCCCATGACGCAGCCCTACTACGAGACCATGTACATCCTTAGTCCGGACATTCCGGAAGAAGAGGTTGAAACCCACGTCAACAAGTATCGCGACCTTGTCACCGAAGCCGGTGCCGAGGTCCTCGATACCCAAATGCGGGGCAAGCGCCGCTTGGCCTATCCCATCGCCAAGCATCGCGAAGGCATTTATGTGCAGTTAAACCACAACGGAGACGGCCAACAAGTCGCCACCCTTGAGCGTGCCATGCGCCTCTCCGAGGACGTGATCCGCTATCTCACCGTCAAGCAGGACGGCCCCATGCCTCCACCGCGGGTGCTGCCCACCCAGGCTGAAACCACCCCTGTCGATGCAACCGCTGCCGAAACGGAAGCAGACTGACCGTCTTTATCTTCAAAAAGACGCCAAAATCACACTCAAGCCCGGCACCCCAAGATGCCGGGCTTGCTCATGGGTGGGCCGCTTGGAGGGTAGGCGTCCACCCTTAAGAAGAAGACCGCAATTCTTGCCATAAGCTAGTTGGTCTTCCGTGCCAAAACATTGGACCGCGATCGGCTGCAGCCCTCCCGATCCGCTCCGCCGGACCCGCCCCAAGGCGAACAGGTCCAGCCGCGTCCCTTTGGCCTGGCTGATCGTTCAGGGGTGAATCCTGCCTTGACCCCGCATGCCGAAACCCTGCGCAGTGCGGATCGACCCCTGAGGGTGGTGCCAGCGCCCCCGTCTTCGGTGCCGCCAGGGAAAGGACCACCCCTGCCTGGGCGGGGGGCCAGCGGCACCGGCCAACCCTCCCCGGAGCGTTTGCGCCGCGAATTGGAAGTGACCCGCGAAGAGATTCGGCACTTGCATGAGATGACCCTGGAACTGCCGGAGATCTTCGAGAACAAATTTCGCCAAAGGCTGCGCGAAACCCGGCGGCAGCAGCGGCTAATGCTGGAGGAAAACGCTTACTTGAAACGCAAGCTGCTTGAACTGGGTCCGGCAACAAGCCCCAGGCTCCGGCCTCCCCTGCTGCTGCAGCCCGCCCAAACCGAGCCGGTCAACCCCCTGAAACGCCGGGCACGGCCAGATCTGATGCGATCCCTGCGCCAAGCTTGGGGGGGGCTGGCGGGCGGCCGAGCCAGGGCAACCCTTAAGGGTGACGAGCCGACCAGAGACGGGTTGGCAGGCCCCACACATAAATAAATCCTTCGGCTGCCCGATGGTCAAAGCGATCGTCGCTGCCATAGGTGGCCATGGCGTCGACATACAGGCTGTCACTGGGGCTGGAGCGACCAATGACCACCGCGTTGCCCTTATGCAAACGGACCCGCACATTGCCGTTCACCGTGGCCTGGGTGCGGTCGATGAAGGCATCGAGGGCCTGTTTGAGGGGACCGAACCAAAGACCCTGGTAGACCAGGTCGGCCCAGGCCATCTCCACCTGGCGCTTATAACGCTGAACATCCGCAGCCAGGGTAAGGCTCTCCAGGTCTTGATGGGCACGAATCAATAACAACAGCCCTGGAGTTTCGTAAATCTCGCGGCTCTTGATGCCAACCACCCGATTCTCGATCATGTCGAGGCGGCCAAAGCCATGGCGACCGGCCAGGGCATTGGCGCGACGCATCAGCTCAACCGGTGCCAACCGCTCCCCATTGATGGCGACGGGCAGGCCCTGCTCAAAGCCGATGTCCACATCTTCTGGCGCCTCGGGAGCCGCAGCCACCGAAACGGTCATGGCGTAGATCTCCTCGGGCGGCTCCACCTTGGGATCCTCCAGGGAACCGGCCTCAATGCTGCGACCCAGCAGGTTGAGGTCGATGGAATAGGGGGACTTCTTGCTCACCGGTGCCGGAATGCCCCAGCGTTCGCCGTAGGCAATGGTCTCTTCGCGACTCATGCCCCATTCCCGGGCGGGAGCGAGCACCTTGAGCTCGGGCGCCAGGGCACCGATCGCCACATCGAAGCGCACCTGGTCATTTCCCTTACCAGTACAGCCATGGGCCACGGCATCGGCGCCCACCTCCCGGGCCACCTGCACCAGGCGTCTGGCGATCAGCGGTCGAGCCAGGGCGGTTGACAAGGGATAGCGACCCTCGTAGAGGGCATTAGCCCGAATGGCTGGAAACGCAAACTCGCCGATGAAGGGTTCGATCAGATCTTCCACCCGGGACTCACTGGCGCCGGCATCCAGGGCCTTGAGACGGATCGGCTCGAGTTCATCGCCCTGGCCGAGATCGGCGGCCAAGGTGATCACCTCTTCGACCCCCCACTCCCGCTTGAGGTAGGGAATGCAAACACTGGTGTCGACGCCGCCGGAATAGGCCAGCACCACGCGCCTGGCCCGGGGGGTTGGGCCTGCCTCCGGTTGCGCCTGCCCGCTGAATCCCATCAGTGCCGCTCCTGCTGTGAATGGATGGATTGTGGTCCGCCCGAGGATTCTCCCCCCTCGCCGCCTGGGGGCAAGGACCAGCGAGCCGCCAGCCAGAGGGCCATGACGGCGGGCGGCCCTAAAACCAGCAGCCAGACCAACCAGGGAGTGATCACCAGGGGCTGGGGCCAATGCCTGCCAGCGGCCACCAGCAGGGCACTGAATCCCAGGGCCAGGAGCCATAACCAGGCGACCTGGCGCCACTTGGGATCATGCATCGAGGAGGGGTGGGCGGTGCTGAAGAGTAGGGTGATGGGTCGATCCACGCCCATTGGCCATGGCCGCCATCTTGCTGGACAGCAGAGCTGTTTGTCGGGACCGCGGGCTTGCCAGTGGGCCTCCAGAGCGACGGCATGAGCATTCTTGACACCATCAACCCATCGCTGACGCGCTACCGGCGTGATGAGCCAGCGCCCGTGCTGCCGCTCCGCGACGAGCCGGACCTGCTCAGCCTGCTGGAGGCCAGCGGTCGATTGGTGGCCGACGAAGAAACCGCCAGCACCGATGTCAGTACGGTGGAAGAAGAAGAACTCTCGGCGCTGATGGGCGAAAAAGAGGAGTACATCCAGACGGATGAGCAGCCCGAGGAAGCCTGGGAAGACTGACCCCTCTTCTAGCGCCCCAACCCCCATGGCCCCCATCAACGGCAAGCTGACCGCCGCTCTTCTCGGTGGCCTCCTACTGCTGGCATGCCTGGCCAGTGACGGCTTCCTGGCCAACTCCATGCTCACCTTGCCCTTTGTGGTGGCCACCCTGGTGAGTGCCGGAGTCCTGGCCTGGGGCGTACCGAAACTGCGCAGCCTCAAGCTCGGCCAAGTGATCCGTGAGGACGGCCCCCAGGGGCATCTCAACA
>JBIIRU010000266.1:0-3992 GCA_044341355.1 Cyanobium sp.
CGCTCGGTTTCCTCCTGCCAATAGCGCTGCACCTTGTCGTACATCCGCAGGGTGGTGGCCTTGTCGATCGAGATCACCATCGCCTTGCCCATGAAGCCCCGGCCAAGGAAGTGGCGCACGATGTCGCGGGCAACCGTCTCCAGCCGGTCGTCCCTGGTGATGATGTGGTATTGCCGGCCCAGCTCCCGTTCGAGCTTCTTCTCCTCCTCGCCGTCGAGGTCGGCCGCCTCAATCGCTGCATAAATATCGTCGTTGAGATCGGGGTTGACCAGCTGTAGTTCGGGCGTGCGGTTCTCGTAGAACAGCGGCACGGTGGCACCATCTTCCACGGCCTGGCGGAAGTCGTAGATCGAGACGTAGTCGCCGAACACCTCGCGGGTGCGCTCCTCGCCATCGATCAACGGCGTGCCGGTGAAGGCGGTGAACAGGGCCCGGGGCAGGGCCGTGCGCATGTTCAGGGCCAGGGTGTCGTACTGGCTGCGGTGGGCCTCATCGGTGATCACCACCACATCGCTCCGGTCGCAAAGGAGCTCGGGGATGCGGAACTTCTGGATCAGGGTGAACACATAACGGTGGTTGCCACGCAGCAGTTCGGCCAACTGGGTGCCACTGCCGGCATGGCACTGGTCGCCCTCGGCCTGGGACACCACCCCGGCGGCCTTGAAGGTGTCGGCGATTTGATCGTCGAGGTCGGTGCGATCGGTGACGATCACGAAGGTCCAATCGCCGGGAATCTTGCGCTGGATCTTCTGGCTGTAGAAGCCCATCGAATAGCTCTTGCCGCTGCCCTGGGTCTGCCAGAACACCCCCGCCCGGCCGTGGCCCCGGCGTCGGGCTTCCAGGGTGGCAGCGATGGCGTTGTTGACGCCGAGCACCTGGTGATTTTGGGCGATGATCTTCAGCAAACCGCCCTTGCTGTCAGTGAACAGGGTGAAATTCTCGACGTAATCGAGCAGGCGCTGCGGCTGACAGGTGCCGCGCAACAACACTTCCAGCGATACCCGCCGGGGTTCGTCTTCACTGGCGATTCTCTTCCACTCGAAGAACCGCGGGTTAGGGCGGGCTGCTCAACCAGGTGGTCTTCGTTGTAGGGGTTAGGGGTCATGGCAGCCGCGGGGTAAGCCAGAGGCTGGCGAGCGGCAGGGCCCAGATCGGGCGGCCGGCAACGGAGCCCATGGGCAGCGAGTGGATGCCGTCGTAGAGGACCACGCCACCGAGGAAGCGATCACCGGCCTGAGCGGCGAGGCGGCGAAGTCCGGCGAGGTGTCCACCTTGCACGCTCGCCGAGGCCTTGATTTCTACTCCTACAAGCTGACCAAGGCCATTGGCGATCACGACATCCACCTCGAGTTGATCCTTGTCGCGATACATCGTCAAATCATAAGAGTCCTCTGCCCAGCTGGACAGACGGAGAAGCTCGCCAAAGGCGAAGCATTCCAGAACGGGGCCAAAGGCTGATCGGTTGCTGGCAACGCTCGCAGCCTTCAGGCCGAGAAGATTGCTGAGCAGGCCGGAGTCGAGAAACTGCAGTTTGGGCGTCTTGACAATCCTGGCCAGACCATTTCCCGACCAGGCGTGGACGCGCCGCACCAAAAACAGCTGCTCAAGAATCGTCAGATAACGGCTGACCGTTTTGCCGTCGAGCCCGATCCGGGCCCCGAGCTGGGTGTAATTGCAGAGCTGGCCGCAGACCTGGGCGAGTGCGGCGAGCAGTTGGGGCAACGCCAGCGGGGCCAGACCGGCAGTAAGCGCATGGTTCTGCGGCGGCTGATCCGGAGACTAGCAGCGGCTAATCCGGAATCTGGAGCCGTCCAACTCGGAATCTGATGGCGGCCAACTCGGAATCTGATGGCGGCTTATCCGGAGCAGACACCGACATCACGGCCTAACCCCGGGCGGTGATCGTGCTGCGCATAGCGTGAATGATCAAAGCCCCCGATGGCAACTCGGCGCATCACAGGCGGCATCAAACGATGCCTATACTGATGCAACCCCTAAGCAGAGCCATGCGCACCACCGTGACGCTCGACGATGAACTGCTGGCCAGGGCGGAGCAGCTGTGCGGAGATCTGGAACGCAGCGCCCTGCTCAAGGAGGCCCTGCGGGCATTGGTGCAGCGCGAGAGCGCCAAGCGCTTGGCGGCATTGGGCGGCAGCGAACCCGCACTGAAGCCGATTCCCCGCCGGCAGAGCGCAGCGTGATCCTGGTCGACACGTCTGTCTGGGCTGAGCACCTGCGCCATGGCCTGCCTCGCCTCGCCACGCTCCTGCAGGAGGGCGAGGTGCTGATCCATCCTTGGGTGATTGGCGAACTAGCCTGCGGCAATCTGCGTAATCGATCTCAAGTCCTGGAGTTGTTGCAGGGGCTGCCGGCGGCGACGGTGGCCAGCGATGCGGAAGTGCTGCTGTTGATCGAGCGCGAGCGGTTGATGGGCCAGGGCATGGGCTATCTCGATGTCAACCTGTTGGCTTCTGCCCGGTTGAGCCACTGCCGGCTGTGGACTCAGGACCGTCGTTTGGCCGCCGTGGCCGAAGAGCAAGGGTTGGCGGCAAGCACATCAGAGCCGTGATGCCATTCATTTAGACCATCGTAGAAGATGATTGTTGGGCCGCTTGATAGAGAAACTCAGGCGCTAAATCGGCGCCATTGGGCCAGACGACCGTTTCCAGCTCGGGATCGACCATGGCCTGATTGAAGACTTCAGGATTGGCCAGGGGCTCAAACATGGGTCCCCACAGCTCGTGCGCCAGGTCCACGGTGCCTGAAGTGCCATCCAGAAAGCGCACCCAGAGGCAGAAGTTTGGAAGTGGCTTGACCTCGATAACACGTGGGATCATGGCGATCAGCTCAGGGGTTTAGCTTGGTTTGGCAGCCGCCATCGGTATTTCACTCGGCTCAGGTGGCGCCTACACATCGATCTGGCCGGAGAGCAGGCGGGGGAGCAGTAGGTCACGGGTGCGGCGGAGATTTTGGATTTCAAGGTGCAGCTTGTAGATCAAGTCAAAACCAGGCCTCACAACTGATGAAAAGGCATCGAGCAAAATCGGCGAAGGCTGAATTACCAGATAATCATCAAAGCATTTCTCCTGCACTCGCTGACGACCAGTCGCTCCAGACATACTCTTGATAGCAACGCCGCGGAACTCATCACTACGCGCCAAGAGATAAACCAACTCAGGAGTGAGAGACCCGGACCCAAGAACAATGAACTCAGTCGATCCAAACGCAACTGAATCAGAGCCAGACAGAAAATGCACGTAACCAGTTTTGCCGTTTTCAAGACATGGGGTAATTCGTGCAAAAAGCGTGTCGGCATTCTGAAACTTCGAGCCACTGTTGCCTTCTCGGCTCTCTATGTTACTTATCAGCATTGAGTCGTTAGACAAGCAGCCCATCGGCACAAACGGCTTGATGCCCTCCCGAGGTACCTGGACACGAGGATTCATTGCGACGCAATCTGGCAACAACTTCACCTCCCACCCCTCTGGAATCTCCCCCAGCGGCGACTCCTCAAACCGGCAGCTCTCATGGCCGGGAAAGCGGAAGTAAACGAACCACTCGCGGTAGAGCCGTCGGGCCATCTCCTCCAGGATCTTGATGCGTCGCTGGCTGTTCTCGATCAGGTCGTCGTAGGCGGACAGGATGCCGGCGATGCGGCGTTGGATGGGGAGTGGGGGAACGCAGACTTCCATTGCGTGGAGATGGTTGCGATTTACTCCGGGGACCGCTCCCGCAGTATTGTGCGAACCAAAGCTCAGGGTGCTCAAGAGCAAGGCAATAAAATTTGGGTCATTCCCTTTGAAATCCTGTACGTATAGACTTGTGTTAAGCGGCCAGTAGTCCTTGCTGACAAAGAAAACCTGTCCCAGCGTGCCATACCGTCCAGTTACGACCCCTGGAGCTTTTACCTTTGGCTCTGCATGGTGATCAGTAATCCCAGATGATGAGACGACAGGAAATGGGCCTGGCAACCTTGCACTGTGTGGGAGGTC
>JBIIRU010000267.1:0-3991 GCA_044341355.1 Cyanobium sp.
TCAGGAAGAGGAAAAGGAAGTCCATGGCTGCGCAGAAGCAAGCCCGCATCATCAACGGCTTTCGCCTTTAGCACCAATGAGTACTGGTCACTAGAAAAAGGATTAATCGAATTCAATTGATTCATTCCTCTGCAGATCTCAGCCAGGGACGCCTCGTAGTCCGAAAGTATAAAGGCGGATTTTCCGATGATCTTGCAATATAGTTCGTGAAGCGCAAGTATCTGATCTAATCCGAGATTCTCCCATGATTCAAAAATGCCCAGAGACAGTCTTAGTGCTGCCTCCTGCGTTGAGATTTTTGATTTCGTCTTTGACATATCTGCTTGAGCGGTTATCAGACTCGCTTTAAGGCAAGTAAGGATGGCTTAGAGTTCATGCTGATTAATTGCCATGGATCTCAGGCTGCAAGGATGGATTCTGACTTCTGATCCATATCCTAGCTTCAGTAGCTGAAACAAGATAGCTCGCCACCACCTCCTGCTCAACCCAGGTCGGCATCAAGTCCAGAAACTTGCTGAGCCTTGCCGCCAGAAAAAGTCCACCAGCGCACCTCTCCTACCCTGGCCTCAACGCCGGGGGGGCGTGAGCGGAAGAGGGGTTGGATGGCCTCCCGCTTCTCCTAAAGAACGGCAGACGCCTGCTCATCAAGATAGGGGAAGGCTGACGACGATAGAAGAATATCGCGCATCTTCTGGCATGCCTCCAGCCCGAGGAACTGGGGGATGTAGCCACCCCAGGTGAGTTGTTTGCCACGTGGAGCGGGATCCACGAACACGCGGCGATCGTCGTGCTGAATGCGCTGCGCCACACAGCCACGACCGCCGAGCAGGAAGCTGCTGACTCCATCGACCAGCCGATCGACGATCTCCTCTTGCAACGACCCGAGTGGTTGGCCGGCGCTGGTGGCCACTGTGTTACTGACGGGGCTTGTGAACACTGCGAAGATCTCCATGAAGTTCTTGCGGCCAAAGCGCTTTTCGTCCTTGGGGCCGATCACCAGCTGACCTAATGCCTCCCGCAGCCCTCCGTCTTTCAGCAGCCAGCGGATCAGGCGCTCAAACTCCGTCCGGCTGAACCCCGCGAAATCCGGCACGTTGGAAAGGTGAGTCCATGTCTCTTCTTGGCTGATGCCACCACCAGCTAGGGCCATGGTGAGCAGCTGGTGGATGAGATCGGGCCAACAGAGGTCCTGCACCGGCACGGCCTCCACCCAGCCCTGCCTAGCCAGCTCGTTCAACGCCGTAGCCTCAGCAGGCACTCGCTAGATTCGCAGAAGAAGGTGGTGTTTGCGGCCTGGCCTGTCCTGCCGCCACGTCCGGCCCATGCGCTGCAGGAAGGAGCTCACCATGTCAGGGTCATCGGCATGGTGCACCAGATCCAGATCGCCGCTGGCGTTCCCCAGAGTTGTGTAAGTCCCACGGCAACGCAGCCAGCAGTTGCCCACACTCCTGCGAGCAAAAGTGGCTGCCGGGAAGTAGTCGGCGGATCAGTTCAAGCCCACAGACTTGGAGGAGCTAATGGCGGCACACTGCAGTACCCGCAGTGAACACCCCATCCAGTTAAGGCAACTCAACACTCCGGACATGCTTCCATTTACCTGACCCATGCCCCGCCGCCCAGGACCGAAGCAAATTAAGTTTACGGATCGCCCATTGAGGATTGGGCCATCAGTGTCAGCAAGAACTGGAGTCGGGCTCGATTGGTGGGATTGGGGTCGAGTTGGACTCGGCCGGAAAGCAATGCTGCTTGATCAAGGCGCTCAAGGCATCGTCCCTGGAGTTGAGCTTCGCGAGCCTCGCGTTCTCGCGCCATGGCCTCCGGCCGACTACGTCTACAGCTGCTCGATCTCGCTCAACTTCAAGTTCAATCGCCGCTCGTAATCGGGATCGCGACTCCAGTTCAGCGTCGCGCCCAAGTGGCGCGCCGTATTGCACGCACCCAGTAAAAAATGTCGCCACCGTGGCAGCGATGCAAGGGATGCCCCACTGCTGCTGGAGGCTGATGCACTGGCCGGCGAGGGTGATGTGGTCATAGGAGGAGAACAGGGCGAACAGGCCGAGGACAAAGCCGCCGATAGCTTGGTTGAGGCCGAGGCGGTCGAGGCTGAGGCACCAGAGGCGCTGATATTGAGGTGATTCTGGCCGAGCTGACGGGTTTGATGCGTCAGGCACGGCCAAGTCAATCTGACTAGTAAAGGGGGTCACGTCAGGGCACCAGCCAGAGAAACCAGATCGAACCTCCCACCAGAACCAAAACCCCCACCGCTTGAAGGTCAATGGCGAGCTTCCTGTCCAATCTCACCCTCTTGCGCCCCATGGAAAGCTTTACAGCGAGCAGACCAGGAACAAGGCCCACACCTATTGCTAGCAATAGCCAATTCACTGAGTTAATTGCTCAACAGGTGTGTGCGTATCTCTGGATAACTCCTGACTAGGGAGTCCAAGGTGGCGAGGGTGGCTTCTTGTTCAATAACCGTGGCGATGATTAGCCGATCAAACGGATCGCGGTGAATGTCACTGAGCTCTGTAGCCTTGACGCAGGCTGCGGTTTCCAACGGTAACAGGGTGATGCCAGAGGGCTCCAACGCCTCATCGATCCACTCCTGCACGGGGCAAGGAAGGATCAAGCGACCTTTCTTATGGGCCAAAGCCACCTCAATGCAGGACACAATGCTGACAGCAAGGCATTCCGTAGTCTCAAAGGCTTCCTGCCAGTCCACTGGATAACGATCGACTTCTTGATTGATGAACCAGAACCAGATGTGCGTATCAAGCAGGATCAATTCAGACCATCCCAGTCCAGCTCTTCTGCGATGGGTTCTATGAGTTCACCTCGAGTCTCCCCCTTCCCCGCAATTCGGGGACTCGGGTGACGACGGCCCGCTGGGCTGATTCCCTCCTCCACAAGGGTCACCTTCACACGTGCAGGACCAATCGGATGGTGTTTACCGAGCCAGGTGAGCACTCCATTGGAGTAATAAGCCTCGTAGCTCTGTTGCATAGCCCGGAGGAATCCCATCTCTCTTGATTCTGCCGCCATCGGTCGCCGCCGGTTGTCCTCCCGGAACCCTCATAGGTACCCCGCCAGAGCCGCCCATGGAATCCAGTGGAACCCAATGGGCCTAAGGGGGTTGGGCTGGATGGTAAGCCTTGCGAGCAGACCCCCAGGTGCCAGCCAATTTCCTCAGCCAGCCAACCGGCCCAGGCGCAGCCGTATCCTCAGCCGGTGCCCCGCGGGTTTTTGGAAGACGGGAATTTGCGGCGCTCATGCTGGCCGGCCCTCAGAAGGCCAGCCGAGCGCCAGCGACGAAGGGTGCTATCGCTTACGGCCAGGGCATCGGCCGTCTCGAGTTGCATCCGCCAGGGGGTGGTGCTCATGGAAACCACGGGGTGATCCCTGCACAGGGCGTGTCGGGAGAGGTTTTGATCGGAAGCCCGTTGGCCAATCCCTGAAAAGTCAATCGGGGCGACAGGATTCGAACCTGCGACCTAGTGCTCCCAAAGCACCCGCGCTACCAAGCTGCGCCACGCCCCGACTTTATAATTGTAGACGGTGAGGGGCGTGGCATCGCAGGCCTGGGGCCAAGAATGGTGGGATGGGTTCTGGGCGCTGAGGCTTGACCCCTCAGAGGCTGGAGTCGCAGCAGCGCAGTAGCCATGGCTCAACCGATGGCTACTGGCTAGGAGCTTATCCAGCAACCCATGGTCGGGGTCAACCGCTCAGGCCAGGGCAGGATCGTTGTTCTTCAACGATCGACGTTCTTCAGAGGTCGTCTTCGACGTTGGCCTGGATGGTGCAGTCGCTGGTGGGGTAGCTGACGCAGAGCAGGGCGAAACCGTCCTTGATCTGGTCGTCATCGAGAAAACTTTGATCGGATTGATCGACCGAACCCGTCAGGATTTTGCCGGCGCAGGTGCTGCAGGCGCCGGCCCGACAGGAATAGGGCAGGTCGATGCCCTGTTCTTCGGCGGCATCGAGGATGTAAGTCTCA
>JBIIRU010000268.1:0-3974 GCA_044341355.1 Cyanobium sp.
GTGCCGCCGGCGCGGCGCCAGGGCCTGGTCGAGGGTTTCCAGGGCGGGGCCCAGGGGTTGTTGGTCGCCACCTTCGGCACCGGAGGTCTGGGTTTCACCCTGCACCGGGCCCGCCATGTGGTGCTGGTTGAACGCCCCTGGACCCCCGGCGATGCCGAGCAGGCGGAGGATCGCTGCCACCGTCTTGGAATGGCAGCCAGCCTGAGCTGCCACTGGATGCGCTTGGGGGCCACTGACCGCTTGGTGGATGACTTGATCGAGAGCAAGGCCGAGCGCATCAATGCCCTGCTGCGGCCTTCCCAGGAGCGGCAGCGCCGTCAGGCGTTCCCGGCTTTAGTGCGCCAGTGGCTTGAGGACTGGTGAGGCCCCTGGGGCAGTGGGGCAGTCGGCCAGCCTCAGGGCCAGATCGTGGCGTAGCTGCTGGTCCATTTTGCCGGCGGGCAGGGCCCGGGCCAGGGCTGCGGCCTTGCGGATGTCCTGGCAGGCGGCGGCATCCTTATCGGCCAGGGTGAGCAGCAGGAAGCGATCGTTGAGGGGCCCCGGATCCTTGGGGAAGGCTGCCACCACGGCATCGCAGCGGCGCAGGGCTTCAGGCAGATGGTCCATGTCGATCGTGCCCAGACAATCCGACCGGTTGATGCGGCGCTGGGGGAGGGGTTCTTCGGCGCAGGCCGTCAGCAGGGAAGCGATGACAAGGACCATCAGGGCGGGGAAGCGTTGGGGCTGGCGGCGCTGAGGTGCCCCGTTGGCACGGTTGTTCAACGGGGATAGGGCATCGCGGCACCGGGAGTGGCTGCCCCAGCAGGCGCCCCCGGTGAGCCAGTGCCATCCGGGGTGACCAGAGCGCCCCTGTTTACACGGCGGGTGTAGAGGTCCCCGAGGTAACGGGCACAGTCGGGGAAGGAGGCGGGGTTGTAGACCACGGCTTCGGTGATCAACACGGCGGCCCGTTCCGGGGGTGGCTTGAACACTCCGCTGGTCTGTTTGACCACCCCGTAGGCAGCGGCCCAGCTGACTTCATGATTATTGCCATTGCTGCGCATGAAGCAATACACCTGGGCGGCTTTGGCGCCTGGGGAATCGATCGCCTGGGCGGGGTTTGCCAGGCTGGCGGCAGCCCCGGCCGAGAGCGCCAGGCCGAGCATTCCTGGCAGCAGGCGGCGGAGGTGGGTGGGTTGGACGCGCATCGGCGGGGCGGGATGGACCGGCACAAGCTATCCAGCCAGGCCCATCTGTCCAGCCACTGGGCGGCTGCGAAGGTCTGGGTTTCAGCCGCCCGGTGGCGCCGCGCTCGCTGGCAGCACCAACCGCACGAGCAGCGGCAGCACCAGCAGCACCGTGATCAAGCGCACCGCATGCAGGGCAGCCACGGCAGCCCCCACCCCGAACTCAGCTCCCACCAGGCTCATGCCACTTATGCCCCCCGGCGCCGCCCCCAGCAAGGCCACCACCGGATCAATGCCCAACAGGCGGCTGCACCACAGACCGACCACCACGCCGGTCAGCACCAGGGTCACGGTGATCAAAAGGGCCGGTTTCCATAACATTTTCAATTCGGCCACGGCAGTGCCGGTGAGGCTGGTGCCGATGACGGTGCCAATCGCGATTTCAAGAATGGTGCGCGTGCCCGAGGGCCATTGGGCCGTTTCGAAACGGCCACTCATGCTCAGCAGGGCCGCTCCGATCAGGGCTCCCGCCAGGGGGGCCGCAGGGATGCCCGTACGCAGGGCCACCAGTCCCCCGGCAATGCCGGCAAGGCCATAGAGCCCAAGCAGCCAGGGAGTCATGGGTTCAGCTATTCAACAAACAGCCAGTCTGGAAGATTGGTTGCCAGCTTGAGCAACTTGCCTTTTTGTGTTGTGATGCGGTTCAGTGTTGACGCGGCGCATAGCCGTTTGGCCATGGCTTCTGCTTCAGTTCCTTCGGTGTCTTTCCGCATCAGCCGCCACACAGAAGACTTGGCTATCACCCTGCATGCCCTTTCCCAGCGCCTGGTGGCCTTGGAACAGCGGCTGGATTGCCTGGATTCCGAGTTGCATCAAGAGCGCGCCAATGGGGCGGATGCGGAGGATCTGGCCCGGCTCGACAAGGCCGAGTCCCTTTTGCGGGATTGCCGGCAGTTGTTGGCAAATGAATCTGCCGATGGCCTGGCAGCTGAAGGCACTCCAGACTTGGCATCGTTCAAGGCTGGGGCCCTCGAGCCTGGTTCGACTGAACTCAAGGAGAACGTTCGCCGATGGGATGCCGCCTGATTGGCCCCCTGGGGCGGCGCCATGGCGGTCGTGTTGCCACCACTGATGCTTGAACCATGCCAAAATAAGCAGAAAGCGACCATGGCATTCCCTTCATCCCATTCCGTTGCTTCAGGAGCAGGTTCTTTTCCTCCTGTGCGCCATCCAACGGTTAACCCCCGTTGCTCTCTCCAGGCGGAGCGGGATCATCAACTGGAAAAGCTGGAGTTTGCCTTGGCCGTTGCTCTCACCCGCGGTGACGGTGAAAGATCACTTGCCCTACGCCAAGCGATCGAAGCCCTGGGCGGTAATGATGAAGAACCAGGCACCTGAGAGGCTTGGTCTGGATTTGTATTGCGCAAACTTTCTGTTAATGGGCCAATGATCCCAAGGAAGCCTTTCTTTGACTAGTCTGTGCCCTGAGACAGTCGCTCGCTTCCCCGGTTTCCTAAGGTGCTTACCTTGCTTGTAATCGTGACTTTATCGTTCACGCTTTTGGTATCAGCGGCTTGATCGTTTCTCCTTACCCCTAGAAATTCTTGACACCACTTACCCTTTCTCGCCCCGCCTCTGCCGTTCCTGCCCGACTGGAAGTTTCTGCTCAGGCTGGCAAGCAACCAGCATCCCGCAGTTGTGACGAGCGGGGAGACCATCGCCGCCAATTTCTTGACCAGGCTAGTAGCTTTAACCAGCAGGCCCGTCAAGCGGCTGATGAGGGAGATGTATCAGGCGCTGCCCGTCTGATTTTGATGGCCCTTGATTGTGAACGCCGTGCCGGCGGCCTTGGTCTTCAGGTGATGCAGGTGATTAAGCCCCGCTAGGCCGTCTGCTCAATTTTATTCTCCAAACAAGAGTGGATTTCGCTGTAATTAAACCGAAAAGCTGCTGAAGTTGCCGCTGGATTGGTTTGGCGCCTCTAGGACGCCAGAGGCAAGGTCGGCAGGGGCTAGACGATCGGAATTGGAAACCTCAGGCCTGGCTGACTCCATCGAGTGGGTAGCCCTCAGCTGCCCAGCGTCTGAGGCCGCCGTGCAGGTTGGCCACCTGGGGGCGGCCGGCTTTAAGCAGCTGCTGGGTGGCCAGGGCCGAGCGGCTGCCTGAATGGCAGACCACCACCAGCGGGCAATTGGCGGGGATCTCGCTGGAGCGGTTCTCGAGTTCCGGCAGGGGGATCAGCAGACTGCCGGCCACGCGGCCGTCGGGTCCGTCGAACTCCTCGGCCGAGCGCACATCGAGGACGGTGACTTCGCCCTGATGGGCCGCCACCCAGGCGGGGGTGAGTTCGGGCAGGCCGGCATAGCTGCGGGCCAGGGGCGCCCAGGCGGGCATGGCTGGCGCCTCGCGGGGCTTGCCGGAGCGCATGTTGCCGGGCAAGGCTTCGGCGATCTTGTGGGGATGGGGGAGCTTCAGGTTCTCCATGTGGCCCACGAAATCCCTCTCGCTGGCGTAACCACCCAGGCGTGGGTTGAAGGCCTTCTCCTCAGCCACGGAGGTGACGCCACGGCCGGTGTAATCGTGACCGGGGTAGAGCAGGCAGGACTCCGGCAGCGTCAGCAGTTGTTCGGTGATGGAGGCCCAGAGGGTGTGGGCATTGCCCTGCTGAAAGTCGCAGCGGCCGCAACCACGCACGAGCAGGGCATCACCGCTGAAGGCCATTGATTGGTCGTCGAGCACGAAGCTGAGGCAGCCATTGGTGTGGCCGGGGGTGGCACGCACCTGCAGGGCTCGGCCGCCAAAGACAAT
>JBIIRU010000269.1:0-3932 GCA_044341355.1 Cyanobium sp.
GGGTGAACTGATGTTCATTCCGCAGAAGCCTTATATGTTGCTCGGCAGCCTGCGGGAGCAGCTCTGCTACCCCCAGTCTCCTGAAAAGTTCAGCGATGACCAGTTGCGCCATGTTCTCGAACAGGTGCGTCTGCCCGACCTAGTGCGCCGTTATCCCGATCTCGACATCAAGCAGGACTGGCCCCGGCTGCTTTCCCTGGGCGAGCAACAGCGTCTGGGTTTTGCCAGGTTGTTGCTTAATTCACCTCGCTTTGTCGTGCTGGATGAGGCCACCAGTGCCCTGGATGTGGCGACAGAACAGGCTCTCTATGGGATGCTCGTAGCTCTGGACATGGGTTTTGTCAGCGTCGGCCACCGCCCCACCCTGCGCGACTATCACGACACCGTGATGGAGTTGGATGGCACCGGCGCTTGGCGTCTGATGCCATCTTCCAGCTATCAATTCGGTCGCTGAAGCCCCTATGAATCCCTCCACGCCTTTAGAATCCGTCGACAACGTCGACGCCAAGCCTCAGGCGGACGCCGTGCCGGTGCCCCCGGCCACAAGTGCCACCACTGGTGATCTGCCGGAATTCGGCTGGAGTGCCTACGCCGAAAGGGTGAATGGCCGTTTCGCCATGCTTGGTTTTTCAGCAGTGGTGCTGATCGAAACCCTCAGTCGCGACAGCTTTCTGCACTGGGCCGGCCTGGTGCCCTGAGGCTTGGGTGGGCCCTGGTCCGGTCAGGGAATTTCGATCAGGTCAACCTGCCATTGGCCATCGCGGCTGACTTCCACCGCCAATTCCCGGCCATCGGCCCGCAGCATCACCCGCCTGGGCACCCCTGGGGGATTGATGGCGATCAACTGGCTGCTCATCAGGCGACGCCGGTAGAGCAGCAATTCTGTTCTTCCATCCAGCTGCCTCACAAGGGCCAACCGTTCGCCCTTTGCTTCCACCCCCACACTCAAAGGCTGGGCATCCGGCCGGTTGAGACCGGGCAGGAGCAACGGCCGCTGATCTTCCACATTCAGGACCACCACCTGGTCTCGGCCGCCTCGGTTGGAGATCAGGGCCAGCCAAGGCCCCGCCAGGCTCGGGTCTCGGCTGGGACCCAGCTCCTCCAGGCGCCGATCCAGGGGGAAGACAGGTTGGGGTACGGTCCCCATGCAGCCAGTCAGGTTTGCAAGTGCCCCCATCCCCCCAGCGAACAAACCCAGTCGCAGACCTTTGCGGCTCCACCCCCCTTTGATCATGGGACCTTGGGGTTGACCATGGTGTCGATGGCCAGCCCCCTCGGTAAATCTGGTTCAATCAATTTGGCCAAGTCAAACACCTGGACCAGACGGCGGCCCCTGGTAATCCCTGCAAGAGCCAAACGCCGTCCATCAGGGGCCAGGCTCAGTTGTTCGGGTTGGAGATCTCCTGGAAGTTGTAAGGGCAGCAACCGGCCGCTGGCCCGATCCAAAATCAGCACTCGACTCCTGCCACCCTGCTTGCCCACCAGAGCCAGGTAGCGGCCATTCCAGCTCAAGGAGGGGGAATCATGGGGTTCAAAGCGGCGCAGCGCCGGCAGCGGCACCTCTTTGCCTGAGGGCTGGGCTTGCATCATTAGGGATTGACGACCGTGGCGCTCGACCACACTGACTAGCCATTCACCTTGGCCGCTGAGGGCAGGCTGTTCTCGGTCTTGGCCACCAAAGGCAAGGCCGGCAGGACCTGCTCGTCGCCGATACAAGCCAAGATCGCCGCAGCCCAGAGCTAGAAGGTTGATCGCCAACAGAACGAGAGGCTTAACCCAGACTCTCAATCGTCAAAGCGGGAGCTGTTGTCCCTGCTGCTGGGGCCGCGGGAGAGTCTGGGGTCGCGGGAGGCGGAAGGAGGCGCGGTCGGGCTGACAGGACGGCTGCGGGAGGTAGGCGGCCCTGCAAGGGGTGAGAAATCAGCATCACTCACATCGTTGGTAGTCATGGGTTTGCCACGCAGGGGAGTGCCCTCAGGAACCCCACTTGGCGAAAGACCAGAAGAAGCTGCTGAACTGGCGGGATCGGGCCGGCGGCTGGATCTGGAAGCGGGATCGGAGCCAGGCGCGGGACGGCTACCGCGCCTGTTGTCCTGTAGTCCGTCACGATTTCGGCGGCGCTCACCGAATTCTTGGCTGCTGCTGCTGCTGCGGGAGCTTGGGGCAGGGCGGTAGCGGCTGGCGTCCTGGGGATCCACTACGGCACTCCGTCTGGGTTCTGGATCCCAGTCATCCGAGCGTGACCCCAAGCGGCTGGCGGCCTGTTCAGGGATTGCGGCCCGGCTGGAGCGCCGAGGCCGGTAAAAGTCCTCCTCTTCCTGCCGGGTGGGTATCCGACGTCGAATGGAGTCTTGATCCTCGAAACGGTCGATCTCCCGTTCGCGATCCCAGTCCCGGCCAAACTCGCCCCCACCACGACCGCGCAGAGGCTGGGGCTCCTCGTCATCAAAAAATGATGAGCGGCGTGCCTGTTCGGTAGTGATCCCACGCAATCTGACGCTTTCGTAAGCGAAGAAAACAGTGGTTCCAGCCAAGAGGAATTGGCCGAACTGCAGAATCGGGTCGAGTCGCCAGCCTTGGAAGAACAAAATTCCGCCACAGAGTAGGCCTATGGCCGCAAAAAAAACGTCGTAATCCCTGGCGAGGGCAGGCTTGAAGTTCCTCATGAAATAAAGGAAAGCTCCACCTACCGCCAGCACGATGCCGACGATACTGGCCCAATTAAGGCTGGCGTTGACCAAGGTCGGATCTCACAAGACTCCAGGTTGTCACCACTCTAGTCAAGGTAAGGACGAATTTCCCGCTGCTTCGGGCTCAGAGGCGCCGATCCACGCGGTCGTTCTGGCTGATGAAGAAGAGGGCGATGGAAATGGGGATGACAACGATCATGGCGCCCAAGACGAGACTGTTGAGGAAATTGCCCAGGGAAGGGGTCATGGCATTGAGGCCGCTGTTAACGCAGGCGATCCTAGGCAGTGCCCGCTCACTTCCTACGATCAGCTCCTGTTCGCTTAGAGCTTTGTGACGGCCACTCCTGCGGTGCTGCAATCGCTCCAATTCGGTCTCGGCGCCCTGCTCGGGATCTGGACCCTGTTGTTCTTGTTCCGCATCGTTCTCACCTGGTATCCCCAGCTCGACCTTGAACGGGGCTTCCTGAGTTGGATTCGGGTGCCGACGGAGCCGTTGTTAGCCCCGACTCGCCGCTGGATCCAACCGATCGGCGGCGTGGATGTGGCCCCCGTGATTTGGGTGGGCCTCACCAGCCTTGTGCGGGAGCTGCTGGTGGGCCAGCAGGGCCTCGTCACCCAGTTGTTGAGACAAGTCAGCGCGAACATTGCCTGAGTGGCCACTCGCAGCCCTCTCAGGGGGAGAGCATTTCCTGCTCGACGAACTTGGTATGGATGTCACCACGCTGGAATTCCGGCCGATCGAGCAGGGCGAGGTGGAAATCGATAGTGGTTGGGATGCCTGTGATGGCACATTCCGATAGGGCCCGCCGCAGGCGGCGCAGGGCGGCATCGCGATCAACTCCCCAGACGATCAATTTGCCGATCAAAGAATCGTAGAAAGGTGGGATTTCATAACCTGTATACACATGACTGTCTACCCTCACCCCGGGACCGCCAGGAGGCAACCAACCAGTGATACGACCAGGGGCGGGCCGAAAATTGTGACTTGGGTCTTCAGCATTGATACGACATTCAATTGCATGGCCATGGATCTGGATCTCTTCTTGGAGCACACTTATTGGTTCGCCGCCCGCAATCCGCAGCTGTTCGGCGATGAGATCAATACCCGTAACCATTTCGGTGACAGGATGCTCCACCTGAATGCGGGTGTTCATCTCCATGAAGTAGAAATGTCCACTTCGGTCCAGTAGAAATTCCACCGTACCGGCCCCCTCGTAGCCGATGCTGCGGGCCGCTGACACC